>JAEOUJ010000117.1 GCA_016839405.1 Candidatus Gerdarchaeota archaeon
AAAATTCCACTACCAACAAGTTATAAACAAAGTCATTTAATAATCCTTCTTGTGATGAGTAGCATTTTAGCGAGATAATTCCTATTAAATAATAATCATTCAAACTAATTTATCATATAAGTTATATTTGAGAAGAATATTGCTTTTCTAAAAGAGTCCTCAAGGTGGTTTACTATGCCTCAGGATGATATAGATAATCAGACAATGCAAGAAAGTAAATCAAATATTGCGGCAATTGAGGATAAAGCAAAAGTAAATAAGAAAATGCTATTTGGAGAGATTATTGAAAAAAAAGGAATGAATGGGCTTTTTCTAGCAGTACTGGCTAATTTGATTGTGGGATCAATTGCATTAGCAATATATTTTCCATTAGAAGGCAAATATCAGATTTTGAGTAGCGAATATTTCTTCCATGCATTGTTAACATTTGCATGTTTTGCGATATTGCCTATAATATATTTAACAATAGAACAAATCATAACAAAAAAAGGCAACTATTTCTATTTCAGTACTCTAAAGGGGTTAACACCAAAAAAAATCGTTAGTAGTATAGCACAAGGGATTTTAATGCATGCTGGACTTTTTTATCCATGGGTAGTGTTATCTCAAAAATATATGCCAGGAGTTTCTAAATTACATTATTTCTTTATCAAACCAGGGGATTGGGCGTTTTACATACTATTTGTTTCATTAAATGTAATAATGATGGAATATTACACAAAAGCATTTATACAAATACAATGTGAAGAGGCACTAAGCACCGTAAAAATGCCTTTTGGTTATCAACCAAGAAAAGTTGGTAAATTAATTGGTTTTGTGTTGCAATTTTTTGTTTGGATGGGTGGACATTGGTTGGAATTAACATGGTTGCCAAATTATCTCGGATTGGTTAATGCAATATTTTTCATAATGGCCTCAGGACTGCTAACAGGTTTCACAGTTTATAAAACAGGAAATATCTTCGGAGTAACAATTGGACATATACTGCTGAATGTCTTCATAACAGCAACTTATAATATTTGAAAGAAAAAATAATAGCTAATAAAAAGACTTTAAAATGGGAAAGAGCAACGAAAAAAATGATATTTGGGCCGATAGATCAGCCTGGAAGATCGTCTGATTTGCATTCAGAAGGCCGCGAGTTCAAATCTCGCTCGGTCCACCAAATACTTTTCATTTCTTAAATTTTTTATTTTCCTTTCCTATATAGCCAATAAATTATTAGAGATATTGCTCCAGCTGCGATTACTGAGGAAATAACAATGCCAGCTATTTCCTTATTACTTAATGTTTCAGGAATGAATACATCACCATATCCAGCAATCCTCATGTATTCTCTAGCTTTATCCAAGTCATGATTATAACGGATAATATTGGGATTACACCATTTGCCTAATCTATATGCAATTGGATGGTCTTGTAACAAATATTCTCCACCAGAGATAACTACATTGATTTCATCTCTATTTATTGCATAGGAAATTGCTTTTCGAATAGCTAAACCTACAGTAATACTTGAATCGCCAGGAGCAGGTTCACGACTACCAATAATTGGTCTATCATCACGTAAATTGTATCCTAGATGTTCTATAAAAAAAGAATAATATCCATAAACATCGAAATCAGGATCTACTAGAAATTCATCTCGTTTTGTTAAAGAAAGAACAGGACCTTTATCCAATTTACCCATCTCAAATTCAACTGCTATCATCTCTGGATCAGAAATTTTTCTTATTTTCAGTCTAGTAAGCCCACCTGAAAAATCACCAAATCGGTTCTCAAAATCCATGCCAGTTTTATCAACTGATGGATCCAACCATCAGCAATCTTCAAAAAGTTGTAAATTAGTTTCAACCACTAAAAAGGTATCCAGCTCAAAAAGATTGGTGCCAAAACAATGACTTGAGAAGGTAATCCAAG
This sequence comes from Candidatus Gerdarchaeota archaeon, assembly GCA_016839405.1. Next base: position 1,921 of record JAEOUJ010000117.1, read on the forward strand.
AATTATGAGTAATGTCTGGAGTTATCCCATCTTCTAATTGTGTTTGGTTTAAGTAGTGTTCTGGGAGAATTTCATAAAGAAAACCATCTAGCATCTGTGCACTAGGTTCATTTTCAAGCGTTGTAAGATCTTCATCAATATAAAAATCAATCGTATATTGATCCACTTTTCTAATTTCCTTAAAGGAACTTTGGGATTTATAATCTGATATATATCTCCATACATAATAAGAGAAGATCACATCATCAGCATCGAGATATTCGTCTGGAAATAATCCATCTGGATCTTCTTGCCATTTGATTCCTTGTCTTAAATTCACTCTCACATATGTATCATTTAATATTGTCCAATTATAAGCTAAGTGAGGATAATATGTTTGGTCACTATAATCATATGTGGCCAAACATTCTACCATATAGCTAGGGATACCACCTGTTGGTGAAAAATAGGAAAATAAGGGATTTAATTGGTACCAAGTATCTGTATAGGTAACAAATTCAGATGTACTTTCTTGACCATGATGTAACCCATTCCATGAAAGTTTGCCCCAATTTTGTAATAATCCTTTATCAACATCGTATCCATGTAAATTTGACCATATAACAGTATAGAGCTTTCGTAAAATTGTTGGTTGTAAAGGCAGGAGTTTATCCATGAAATATTGCTGCCAATCCCAGTAATGTTGAATGCGTTCTTCTGAATCAGGAGGTATTATTGTTTTTCCATATTGTAAATACCACTCATTTAAACCCATACCAAAGACTTCATCCCAATCCATACTTGAATTATAGCCAAAAAAATTCAAAAATGAATTTTCACTATAAACTATCGAATAATCGGGATCTCTTGTTCCACCCATAAAACTTCCATACATAAGGTCAAAATCATGAAGATTAACCATTTCATTAAGAAATATCGCCCAATCTAGATTATAAAGTTCAACATTTATTCCTATCCTTTTAATTTGTTGAGCAATTTGCGTCAAAATAGAAAAAAATATTGGATCTCCTCCTGTTTTAGCTACTAATGTGAAGAAAGGTTCTGTTGTAGATTTAACTTCAATTGGAGGTACTACAAAGAAGC
>JAEOUJ010000118.1 GCA_016839405.1 Candidatus Gerdarchaeota archaeon
AGGGTCTATTTAAACTTATGTAAATAGAATGAAAAAGGAAAAAGTGATTTAAACAAGATATAAGATATCTTTTAAGATTATTGATTTAATTATTTACAGAGGGAAAAAAAATGGAAATAACAAAAATTGGTTCAAGGGGCACAGTATTTACTTTTGATGACTTATCTACAGAAAGCTATAACTGTCCAACTAATGTTTATGTTATAAATGGTGAAAAACATATTTTCATATGTGATACTTTTCTAGGGCCTAATTCCATGAAAGGAGTAAATGATTACATAAAGAAATATTACAAAGATAAAACTTTGATTATATTCAACTCACATTATGACTATGATCACCATTGGGGAAATTGTGCATTTAAAGCAGAAAAAATAATAGCTCATAAATTATGTAAAGCAAGAATTAAACAAGAAGGTAAAGAAGACTTAGAAAATTATAAAGATTATATCAGAGGAAATGTTGTTATTACTTTACCAGATACAGTTTTTGAAGATGGAATAGATTTTCCTGATGAAGAAGTCAGGTTTTTCCATTCACCAGGTCATACTGAAGACTCTTCCTCATGTATAGATATGAAAGATAAAATTCTTTTTGCTGCAGATAACATTGAAGACCCAATTCCATATATTCGTTCAAATCTTGATGGAATTAGGTTGTATACTGATACTTTGAAAAAATACTTAGAAATGGATTGGTCAATATTAATACCTGGTCATGGATCTATCACAAATAAAACCTTATTACTACAAAATCTTACTTATCTTGAAAGCTTTCCCAATCTTACAGAATCAGTTAATGTTGAAAAATATGGAAATTATTACTATAGAGTTCATTTGCAAAATTTATCCACTTTTGCTAATATTTTACAAGATGAAAGAAATATAGGTGAGGCTTTGAAATATTATCAAAAGATAATTACTTTAGGTGAGAAATACAAACTCTTGAAAAAAGAGACAATTGACAAAATAAAACAAAAAATTTTAGATTTGAAAATTAAATAAATCATTCTTTACTAAAACGATTGTCTGCTTTTATTTTTTTAATCTCTCTTTTATCGTACCATCCATGTTTGGTATCAGGATAAACATCAAAATCAGTAACAAATGGTTTAATGTCTAATAATGGTGTTTGATCTAACATATCAGCACCTGAAAATATTAATTCTATTGCATTTTTTTTTGCAATTATCTCAATGAGTTTTACTATGGATATACCAATTGGATTTGGTCTATTAGGAGCTCTAACAGCAAATAATCCCAATTCCTTTCTACTTAGAAATGGTTTAACCAATAATTTTGGCTCTTTTGCTTTATGAAAATGATATATTAATATTATGTGTGAAAAATCTTCTAAACCTCGTGTAGCTTCTAAATATTCTATAGGAATCACTGCTTTTCCTTTTTCATTTGAATATTTAGCTTGTATTGGCATACCTTCTGATGTTTTAAAAGGTGTTAGAATAATTCCAATCGATTTATAAATAATTGTTTGATGCATCTTCCTTTCCCTAATTTCTTTAGAAAATTACTCATCTTAAATTTTATCTAATGAAAAATTTGATTAAGTTTAAAATATATTTTAAAATGATGAAAAGAGAGAGAATACCCTTTGTTATAATTGTTATTTTAATAATTTCAAGTTTTATACTAATTGAAGGTTTAGTTCTAAGAGAACTAGCAAGTAAATCTGATCTATCATTTACTGATGAGGATGTTATAATAACAATAAATGGTTCTATAACAGAATTTTACGCTAGATATGCATTAAGAAATTATGGAGAAGTTACGAATTATATGATTATTTTACCATTCGCATTAAAACCATGGGATGTAAATGTATCAATAAATAATGAATTGATATCTTATACATGGACTAGGTCAATGATTGATCCCGAACCAGTAATTTTTGATGCTATAAGATTTAATATAGATATTAATTATAATGAAAAATTAGATGTTATAGTTCAATATAAGAGAAATTATGAAATTTCACCAGAAAATGAATCAAAGGGAGTATTCCGTTATATTGTAGGATCAACAAAAAGTTGGAATAAACCATTGAATTTTGCTCATTTTGAATTATGGAAAATTGAAACTAGCAAAATACTACTCGAAAGTAGAGATTATTATAACTGGATGCCTGCTGAGACTTTTCTTTATTTTTATTTTGATTTATAAACAAGAATGTAAAGACATGTCTCTAAAGGAAGAATTATTTATATGATTGATTACAAACATAGACTATGAACCAAGATAGGTTTCCTTATGGGAGAACAGCATTAATTAGCTTTGGATATTTCACAAATAATCTAACTTGGTCAGCTTATAATGTATTTGTACCATTATTTCTAAGTTCTAATTTTAAAGAAATATTGGGTGAAGATGCTGGTATGATAAATACATTAGTAGGTTTAGTTATGATATTAGATAATATCGCATCAGTAATTATTCAACCAGCTATTGGAGATTTATCTGATAGAACTTGGATACCAAAACTTGGTCGAAGAATGCCGTTTGTTATTATAGGAATACCATTAGCAGCTTTTTATTTTGGTTTAATTGGTTCTTTTCAAAGTACTCTATGGGTTTTACTTGTAGCGATTTCAGGTTTTAATATTTGTATGGCATTTTATAAATCTCCTGCAATGAGTCTTGTTCCAGATACATTACCAAAAGATTATAGAAGTCAAGGTTCTGGCGTATTAAATGTAGTTGGTGGCATAGCTAGTATTCTTGGTTTGGTTATAGTTTCAACATTAATTAAAACAAATAGTAGTTTTTCATTTTGGGCTCTTTCAATTATTTTAATTATATCATTGATTATTTTGATATTTAGTGTTCGGGAAAAGAAAGATGCTGAAATTGAAGTTAGCGAAGAAAAGGTGAATCTGATTTCCTCAATTAGAAATACATTCAAAGAAGGAGATAGAACACTAATTATTATGTTATTTGTAATATTTTTTCAAACAGCTGGTTATACTGTTGTTGAGACTTTTATTAGCCGATATGCAACAGAAATACTGGAATTTGAAGAACAAACTGCTGGATACATTATGGCAGTGTTTGTTGCTTTTTCAGTATTATTAGCTCTGCCTGCTGGATTGATTGGTCGACGGATTGGTGCTTTAAATGCTTGTTTAATTGGATTAATTGGGTTCATAACTGCTTTAGTTCCCATTGCAATAATAAGCATAACAAGGGTAAATGTCCTAAGAGATATTTTAACTTTAAATACATTAAAACCACCTTATGTTGATTGGACAACTCCCTTTTATGCTGTAATGGTTGCTTTACTTGGGTTTAGTTGGTTAGTTGTCTCAATAAATTCAATTGTTGTTATTTGGAATATGGCCCCTCAAAGAAAAACTGCTACCTATACAAGTTATTTCTATGTATTTCTTCATACAGCTTCTATTATAAGCCCATTCCTGGCTGGTGGACTTTTTGATTTTTATGAATTTATTGCTAAAAGAACAGGTTCGACTGATGCATCTGGTTTAAGAATAATGTTTGTTTATGTTACGATTTGTTTTCTCATAGCATTTACTCTTATCACAGTTGTAAAAAGAAGAAAAACACGTACCATGAAAGATATTTATGATAGAGATGAATATGTATTAAAAAGTCTTGATGAAAAAGAATATCCACTACTCTTTTTGCCTATGTTATTATTCGGAATTGGTTTAAGACAAGAAAAAGCTTTGATTGTTTTAAGAAGAGAACAAAATAAGGAACGAAGAGCATTAAGAAGAGAAATTCGTCGATTGAGACGTGAAAGACGTAAATTAAAATCTGAAGTTATTTTTGGGGATTATAAAGATGATGAGCTTGAACGATTACTTAAAATAAAAGAATATCGTGAATTAGAAAAGGAGTTAAGAAAAGAACACAGAGAAAAACTTCGCGAATTAAGAGATCAAATTGTCAAAGAGAGAATGAGATTAAAAATGGAAGAAGAATCCCAAAAGGCAAAAGATAATAATGAGTAGCTCAATATCTCTTAAGATGACCTATAGTAGATTTCCCTATTTTAGGACTTTTTTAACAAGCATGGGTTATTTTACTTTAAATTTAACTTGGTCAGTTTTCACTATTTTTGTTCCAATATTCTTAAGTAATAACTTAAAACCCTTACTTGGTGATGTTCAAGTTTTAAATACATTAATTGGTATAATAATGATACTTGATAATATTGCTGCCTTAATAATTCAACCATTTATTGGTCATTTATCAGATCGTATTTGGATTCGTAAATTAGGAAGAAGAATGCCTTTTATTATTATTGGAATACCATTAGGAGCATTATTTTTTGGTTTAATTGGAACTTTTGAGGAGACATTGTATTTATTAATAATAGCTATTTGTGGATTTAATATTAGTATGGCTTTTTATAATTCTCCAGTAATTAGCTTAATTCCTGATACATTACCAGAAGAACACCGCAGTCAAGGAAATGGTGTAATGAATGTAGTGGGAGGACTAGCAAATATTGTTGGTTTGCTATTATCAGCTTACCTTTACACAATAAATCATTCTTTAGCTTTTTGGGGCATGTCAATAATAATGATTTTTTGTTTGGTGATTCTTTTAATAAATGTTAGAGAAAAAAAGAGCGATAATGAAATAATTGTAGAGAAAAAAAAGGGATTATTTGCTTCTTTAAAAGAAATACCGAAAAATAACAAAATCTTAGTTTTATTTTTGCTTTTTAGTGTTTTTGCTCATAATAGCGGCTATCAAATAGCCGAGACATTTTTTAGTAGATATGCAATTGAAATTTTAGGTTTTACAGAAAATAAAGCAGCTAATATACTCGGAATTTTCGTAGTGATTCAAATTTTATTAGCTCTACCTGCAGGATTATTAGCAAAAAAAATTGGTTCATTAAATGCTTGTATTATTGGTGCAATCACCTTTCTTTTGGGTTTTATTCCAATATCTGCCATAAGTATGACTAATTTAACTGTATTGAAACAAGTTATAACATTAAATGGAGTAACACTAAGTTTAGAATTTTTTGCTTATTCTATTCTGGTTCTTGTTATGGGATTTGGTTGGATTTTATTAACAATTAATTTATTAGTTGTTCTTTGGAATCAAACTCCAGAAGGGAAAATTGCTACATATACAAGTTTTTATTCTGTTTTTTGGAATACAGCGGCAATTATTAGCCCATTTCTTGCTGGTGGTATTTTTGATTTAATTTCAAATTTTACTGGAATTAATGGATTAGAAACTATGTTCCTTTTAGTAACAGTAAGCTATTTTTTTAATTTGATTTTTCTCTTAGTCGTGAAAATAAAACAAGATCAACAATTTAAAACGCTTTTATTTGATGAAGATAGTTTTTCTACAAGAATTCAAAAAAAGGACATCCCTCTAAAATTTCTTCCATTAATATTATTTGGATTAGGTTTACAAAGAAAGAGTACAATTAAACAAATAAGGGATGAATATCGTGTTGAAAAGAGAACAATTAGAAGTGAAATTAGATCAACGCGAAGTTCTATTACTCCCAAGCAATTTATACCATTAAAAAGAGATGAAGAAACTAAAGATATAATTAAACAAATTAAAGATAAAAAAGAGGATAAAAAAATACATCGTGAAGAATTTAAACAAAAAATAAAAGAAGTAAAAGAGGAGAAATATAAAGAAATTATCAGAGATCAAATACTAAAAGATAAGAAAAACAAAAAAAACAGAAAAGAGGAATAGATTAATTCAGCACTTTTTCCGGTTCTTCTGATTTTCTAGCTTTGCGTTTTCTAATAATCTTAATAATTGAAGGAAAGAGCATTCCAGTTGTGTATATATATTCTCTGTAAACATTTCCAAAGGTTTCAATAAGCATTTTTTCTTCATTCCTAATTCTTATAATGAAAATAAATAACAAACCAATAACCCAAATAATACCAATAAACCAATTTCCAGTAATTAAAAATACAGAAGAATGATAAATCAAAAATGCTGTATACATTGGATGTCGTATGATATTATAAGGACCTTCTATTATTAATTTGTGATCATGAAATATTTTCAAAGTATATGAGAAATTATTATTTAAAAATAAATGTACCCAAATAAACATTCCTAATGATAATAACCCTGTACCAAAACCAATCCAAGAAATTAATTCAGGATAATTTGTTATTTGACCCCAAGAGAACCATTGATCAAAAAAAATGTACATGAAAAATATGATAACTGTAGATGCAATATAAATTTGTAGAAAAGTAAGTCGAATTTTACTTTCTTTTATTTCAACATCTTTGTTGTTTTTTCTTGAGAGACGACTAAAAGTTATTCTTATGATTGTAAAAAATGAATATAAGCTAACAAGTATAACTTTAAACACAATCTCTTGAGTCATTATACTCTTTTTAGTTATAAAATTTATATTTTTAAATTATCTGGACTTAACACTCAATTGGATTAAATATTAAAATAAATTCAACTTTTTATTACCTTTTAAATAGTAATAAATGTCTTTTTATGATAAAAGATATAAGAAAAGTAATTTCCAGGTGCATTATTGGAGATGTCTGAACAAGATTATGCAATTGTAATAGAGAATTTAGTAAAGAACTACGATGATGTAATTGCTGTTAATGATATTTCTTTGAAAATAAAAAAAGGTAAAATATTTGCTTTTCTAGGACCTAATGGAGCTGGTAAAACAACAACTGTAGAGATTTTAGAAGGAATAAGAAAAAAAACAAGTGGTAAAGCATTCGTTATGGGTTATAATATTGATAATAGAAAAGAGCTTAAAAAAATAAAAAGAGTAATCGGAACATTACCACAAGAATTCCATACATATGATAATCTTACAGTTAGAGAAAATTTGCGATTTTGGAGTCGCTTATTTGCAAATTCACTACCAATTGATAATTTGATTGAATTAGTTAATTTAAAGGAAAAAGCAAAAACACGCTATAAGAATCTCTCTGGAGGTTTAAAAAGGCGTTTAGGTATTGCAATTGCTTTAGTAAATGATCCCGAATTAGTTTTTCTAGATGAACCAACTACTGGTTTAGACCCACGAGCTCGACGTGAAACATGGGAGGTTATAGAGGATTTAAAAAATCGAGGTAAAACAATTTTCCTAACGACTCACTATATGGAGGAAGCTCAAGTTCTTGCTGATATTGTAGCTATTATTCACAAAGGGAAAATAATGGATTTAGGAACACCGGTTGAGCTTATTGACAGACATGGTGGTGATAACAAAATAATTGTTAGATGTAATTCTCAAGAAGCTCGAGAAAAAACGCATGATTTTCTTTTCATGCTTGTACCAATGGAAAATAAAGATGGTGATATTGTTGTATCTGGAAAAAAAGGTAGCATATCTAAAGTTGTTGATTTATTAGATGACAATGAAGTGCCTTATACTGATATTGTTACACAACGACCAACCCTAGAAGATGTTTTTCTCTCTTTAACAGGTGAAACACTTGTAATTGAAAATGAGAAAAAAATAGCTTGAAGGAGTAGATTATATTTGAAAGATGGCACTTTATGGTCTAAAATGTTTCAGAGTTTTCGAAGGATTGGCAGCATTATTAGTGGTACTGGTTTAAGTTGGATTCGTTCTGGACCAGCACTATTTTTCACATTTATTTACCCAATTGTTATGATTTTACTATTTGGTTATATTTTTGGTGCAGCTCCATCAGAAAGTTATTACAATTTATATTATTACAATGAAGATACTTATGATATTGACGATCAATTATTTTCCTATAATCCTGCTCAAATTCTACTTGAAAATTTAGGATTAAATAATGATTCAATTAGTGATGAACTTAACTTGCGATTGATAAAATCAAATGCTAATTTAACAGAATTATCTCCAGTAGATTGGGCTAAAACTAATGATGTTCCATATTTAATTATAATTCCAAGTGGTTGGTCAGCTGCTGTTAATGAATCTAAAATAAATGCTACTGCTCCAAAAGCAAATATTGAATATTATTTTGATCCATCATATACAAGTTCATTTGAAGTTCAAAGTATTATTAGCCAAGTTCTTCAAGAAATGAATTTAAAGGAATTTGGGATTCCTGTTTTAATTGAAATTAATACAGAATCAACTCCTGAACGTGAGGAATTAAATTATATTGATTTTTACGTGCCTGGTATAATTATGGTAACAATTTCAACTAGTGGGATGATGGGTATGGTAGCAGCTGTTACAGAAAATAGACAAACAGGTTTAATTTTCAAATTATCAGCAACTCCAATTAGAAAATGGGAATGGGCATTAGCTCAAGAACTATGGCAAGTGATAATGAGTTTTATTGTTGCCATTTTAACTGTTTTAACTGGATGGATTGCTTTTGATTTTAATTTAAAAACCATTCATCCTTTAATGATACCAATATTAATTTTTGGTTCAATGACATTTGCTGGTTTAGCTTTAATTATAGCTCGTTTCGTTAAAAGGCCAGAAGCTGCTATGGCTGCAACAATGTCATTTGTTTTTCCACAAATGTTTCTTTCAGGAGCGATTTTTCCAGCAGAAATATTACCAAATGCCATGCAAATAGTTGCTAAATTCTTTCCTCTATACTATGTGAGTGAATCTATGCGAGCTGTAATGTTAGAAGCGACTTTTCATAACGTATGGGTTCCATTTAGTGTGACTATTGCAATGGGTATAGTTTTTTTTACAATTGGTGTAATAATAGCCATTTGGAGAAAAGAATAAGGAGGTAAAAAAGTGCCCAATGAAAACCATTTAGACTCAACAAAAAAACAACCAAGAAAAGCAATTTTGGTCATTAAACGATTAGGTGCATATATTTCTGCAGCATTAATAGATTTCAAACGATCACCATTAACAATATTTTTTACTATTGCTTATCCAATTATCTTAATTCTTTTATTTGGAGCTATATTTTCAGGTAATGGTGCCACATCTTCAACATATACTATGTATTATCAAAGTGGGGGTGATGATGGCTTTTTTATTAATTCAACCTATACTTTAAATTACACTGATCAAATAATCGTAACATTTCAAAATATGACACGCACTGATAATATTACTAAATTATTTGATTTAAGGCCTATTCCTGATGATATTATTAATCCTGGAACTTTTTTGGAAGAAGAAGAAGGTTATATTGCATTAATTATTCCAGAAAATTTTACACAAGAAGTTATATTTAATCCTCCAATGAATTTAACTATTATTCTAGATAGAAATTCTAATTCAGCCAATATAGCCTTGAGTATTGTTAATAGTGTTATTTATCAATATAATTTAGGAATAGCAGGTTATAATGAAACAAAAATTGGTATGGAATCATTTGACATCTATTTAGAAGAAGAAATTGAATATTTTGAATTTTTAATTCCAGGGATTATTGGTGTAGCAATTTTGAATAATGGAGTTATTGGAACAATAAATCGATATTCATATTTCGAAAGAAAAGGATTCTTTAGAAAACTCTCATCATCACCAATGAGTAAGGCTGATGTTGTTGTTGGTGAAGCATCTTGGATATTTTTACAAGGATTAATTTCAATTATCGCTATATTGTTAATTGGTTGGTTAGTTTTTAAAATACCTTCTGGTGATTATAAATGGATTTATGAAGTTCTAGATTGGAAAGTGTTACCTATAGCTATATCAGCTGTTCTCAATTTTACAGGATTGGGTATGATAGGAGCTCGATTAGTAAAAAATCCTGATGCATCTACAGCTGTCGGTAATTTTATTACATTTCCAATGATGTTTCTAAGTGGTGCTTTTTTTGAAGTTGCTCATATACCTGTTATAAATGTAATTTCTAAAATGCTACCTTTAACTTATATTAATGAAGCACTTCGAGCATCAATGATAACTCCAAATATACCAATTGCTTGGCTAAATATTGGTATAAGTTTTGCTTTTGGAGTTGTTCTTTTCACTATAGGTATATTAGTAACTAAAATAACTGAATAATAATAATGAAAAGTTTAGAGAAATAGCAAGTTAAAATTTCAGCTGTTTCTCTCTTTATTGAAGTGAACGTTTAATTAGCTGATGGATTTTTCTAGAAAAATTTTCCTTAGAAAATTAATTTTTGGCATTTTAGAATTGCCTAAAGAATAACTGCTTTAAATAACTAAGTCAAGAATAATGAAAGAAATTTTATCGCAAAATTAAAGGAGAATTATCAGATGAAACCCGTATCATTATGCTTGGTCCAAATGGGTGAAAAAGGTCTTGAATTAGTAAAAGCACATCCTAACGTTTTGCCTAAAGAAATTCTTAGTGAGCTAACTTACAAATCAATGCCTATGGGAGCAAAACCTGGAGAATTCTCATCAGCAGTTATTGGCGATTTATTTTATTCAAGTTATATCTTTTCCATCCCCAGAGAAGATAATCGAGATAATATAGCTGCAATTATTGCAGTTTATAATAATATGAAATACAATATTGAAGGTATACGTAAAGTATTTTCATTTATTGTTAAAGAGTTAGAAACTAAATCACTATTAAAAACAGACATAGTTGAAGAAATTCTTCCAAATCTCTACAAAGGATTTGATAGTGGACACATTAAAATAAAAATCAGTTCGATTGCCACTATAGATATTGATTTTGCAGAAGAGCCGGAAGAAAAAGATATCACTAATGATCTAGAAGATGATCTTTGGAGATAATTAAAAAAGGAGACAAATTACCTTGGCATTTCTATTAAAACTATTTAAACGTAAATTAAAAGAAGTAGATATAACTATTTGCGGATTAGCTAATGCAGGTAAAACTACTATTATAAAATACTTAGAAACTGGTAGATTTGTCGATACTCAACCGACTATGGGAATCAATCGTGGAGAAACAATTCAAGTTGATAAACTTGAAATAAATATATTTGATTTGGGTGGTCAAGACGATTTTCAAGTTCTTTGGCCAGAGGTTAACGAGAAGTCAGATGGAGTAGTATTTGTAGTTGATAAATCAGATGTTATGAATTTTGGGAGTGCAAAAGAAGCATTTCATAATATAATTGAATCTCAAATTCATAAAGATGTCACAGTTTTGGTATTATTACATAAAGCAGATTTACCTGATGGTATGGAAAGGAATCAATTCATCAAGGAATTTGATTTGCTAGATATACCTTACAAATGGGCTTGTTATGAAACATCAGCGAAAACAGGTTCGAATATCTTTGATAGCTTTCGTTGGTTTTTTGAGCAATTAAAAGAGGAGAATTAAAGAATGGCACTAGCAGCAGATCTTTTTTATATAATCTTTTCATGGATATCTCTAACAGTAAACATAGCACTTTTAGTATTTCTCTTTAATAATTTTATTAAAAAGAAAACGACTGGAACTTTAATCCTTTTCTCTTCTTATTTTGTTATAGCTTTAGGGGCAACACTTGGAGCAGTTGTTTACACTTTAGAATTTTTAAGCACCCCACTAGTAACTATTGGAGTATTACAATCATTATCAACAATTACTCCTCAAATTGGTCTTATTTTGATCTATATTTTTTCAACAAGACATATATTAAGAGATAATGAGGTGGCTAAAACATTAACAACATCCTTATTTTCAGCACTTTTAGGATTCATTTTGACAATGTATCTTTTAGCAGTCTACGGTCTTACAGAACAATTCCCAGGATTTATTTTACCTGAAGATGAAAGTGCAAAGTGGTTTCAATTAATTAGAACAAACATATCTGGTACAGATTTATATAATTTATCAATTTCATTCTTAGCTCCATTTATTACTATTGTACAAATTTATTTGAACCTTAGAATTATCATCAAATCATTTATTTTATCAAGGAGAACGGATAAAATAATTCGAAAACGAGGATTACAGATGATAGGTTGGGGTTTGGTTACTTACCTTTTAGGTGGATTAGTTATCTCTTTAGAAATTGGAGTTCCTTGGCCAGATGGTAGCCATATACCAACAATTTTCTGGACCCTTAGAAAATTGATATTTCTAGTTTCCTATTTCATTCTATATCTAGGTTGGATTATGCCAGATTGGTTCCGAAGGCGCATTAGAGGTAAAACTTGGTTTGAAATGCGTTATAAGGAAGTTAGTAAATTTACTCAATAGAGGAAAGAATTCTTATATGAATTTCTTTCTTTTTTTTTATTTTAAATTCTCTCTTTTATTTTTATCATCTATCAAAAATATGCTAGTAATTATTTTTTATTTCAATTGCTAAACGATGACTTTAAATAACAAGTTGTCACATACTCATTCGCTTGAAAGAAATCAACTTTTAAGAAGGAATAGTGGGTTGACCTGAACTCGGTTTTTGAGTTTCAATTAAAAGTAGATGATTGTGAGAATAATAGAAATCTCACATAACTGTAAAATAATGGTGATTTAAGATGTTTAAATCTAAAATAGAAATGAAATTTGATGTAAAGAAAACTCTCGAGAAACCAGGTATGGAAATAAAATACCGGTTAAAAGCATAAGAGCTAAAAAACAAGAAGATGATTCAAATACCCTAAAGAAATCTGAAAAACAAAATAAAACAAAGAAGATTGTAGGTATAAGAAAAATGCTTCAATATGATTAATAATTATAAATAAAATGGAATTGAAATAAAAAGGTGAACGTGTAATGAATAATAAAAGGAATCTATTAAAAAATAACACAAAAATGAATTGTGATAAAATTAAAGCTGATATAGCAATAAATGCACTTATTAATGGATTAAATAGATAAATTGTCACTAATGAATCATCGAATATTAAAGAATTAAAAAGTATAATAATAAATCACCGATAAACTGATGAACAATTTTGAGCTTAAATATTGGATAAAAAATCAATTTCAAATAAGATGCTTGCATAAGCAGGCATCAACTTGATTTTATATTAAAAAAAGGGGAAAAGAAGGATTTCTTATCTGTAAACTTCTACTTCTTTTACAGGAAATCCTTCAGCTTCTAATCTAGCAATTTTTGATAATTCGGAAAGAATAGTTATAGCTAAAATAGCTATATTAACATAGACTGTAACCTTTAACACTATCAATCCAATTGCTGGATCGAAAATAAAATTCTCACCAACTAATTGACCGAATTTTATAACAATCGCTTGGAATAGGTTCATAACTTCATCAGTATAAGGTCCCCAAACTGAAACTGGTTTTAATAAAACTAGCCATAAAGGTATCATTGCTGCAGTTGGTAAAGTGTGTAAGAACATTAATCCTTGTTGTACACGTAGAACTCGTCCTATAATAGCTTGAATAAATCGAATAAATCCACCAACAAGAATTATTCCTCCGAATAAAGCAAACCAATAATTTAAAGGATAGTATTTTTCTCCTCTAAGGAAATCTAACAATGGTAGAAAAGCTAATATTACAAAAGTTGTTCCAAACACGATTCCAGCAATTCCATCTGATAAGTAATTGCCATAACGATATTTATATTTAACAACCCTTGTTGTTTCTTTTCTTGGTTTTTCTTTAACAAACCTTGTTTCCTTTATTATTGATACCCTTGGTTCTGTTGTTTTAACAGTTTCAATTCTATCATATCGATCATCAAATGCTTCTATTTTTGCTGCTTTCTGAGTTACTTTAACATCAGAAACCATCTCTGAATCTTCGTATGCTGCACTATCAACTTTCTTTGCTTCTCTTCTAGATTCAAACCATCGATTAATTGAGAATGGCAATCGAGAAGTAAATCTTTGGAAATCTTCAGGTAAGTATCCTTCTTTTGATAAATAGACAAATTGAATTGTTATTGAAATTAAAGCAATTGCTAAACTAATAAACAATCCTGAGAAGAAGCTTCGAGCTACTCCTCCACTACCAATACTAAATAACATACCTATGAAATTCAATCCAAATAATATTGCACTTATAATAACCAAAGTTTTTAGATACATTGGAAATAATTCTTCAGTTATGAAATATTTTGGTTTACCACGATGTTTATATTCTGCGGCAATTTTACTTGGTTTTCCCATTTGATCAAGTACTTGTCTAATTTGATCTTCTGAAGGATCCTCTCCATCTGCAAATTCTGTGGCCTTATCCCAAATATGATTTTCTAATTCTTCTAAAATCTCATTAAGCTCTTCTTTCTCATCTTTTAACCAAAAAGGCAGCTTTTTCTTGACATCTTCTAAAAATTCATCAACTATGTCTTTTTTAGTACGATTATCACTACTAATCTCAGTCATTTTTTCACTTCCATTAATTTTTCAGATCCTCTACGTAAAGACCACACACTTCGCAGAATTTTGTTATATCATCCAATTTAATTTTATTTGCACAATTTGGACAATACATGAATCTATCTTCAGGTAATTTAACCTCAAATTCCATCATTGGTGACATTGCTTCAAGTAATTTTGAAAAGAATCCTGCCA
>JAEOUJ010000119.1 GCA_016839405.1 Candidatus Gerdarchaeota archaeon
CATCAAAAGTTATAGCTAATGCTCTTTGTTGAGATGCATCTGGAACAGGTATAGGACCAAAAAATCTTTTATCATCCATTGTATCAAATGCATCTTTTTTTCTTTGTTCCATTGTTTTTCCACTTGAGCCTTCATCTAAACCAACAATAGTCATTCCTTCTACTGCTAATGTTAATGTTTGTTCTTCATTCAATTCTGTATCATTATAAATTACTTCTGGGCCTGTATCCTCAAATGTAACAAAGACTATGCCCAACAAATGTTCTTTCTTTGGTTCCATTCCAAACATATTTTTCTACCTTTTTATGAAATTTTTTGATGTTGATTTTGGTCTTTTCTGAATTTCTTTTAACTCTATCCTTTTTTATATTATAAAACTTGCTAAATGGATAAACTCAATCAGCATGCTTACTCTCTTCCACTAAATTCTCAATAGCCATTCGTCCATTTTCTCCTTCAGCTAAGAAAATATCTAAAATCATTTCTGCAATTTGTTTTGCCTTCCCAATAGCATCTCCACGTTCAACAAATAAACAACAAATTTTCTTACTTCTTGAAACAAGAACCATTGAATAATCCCCAACAGTTACAACATCTAAGAAGCTTGTGTCTTTAAATAATGTTCTAGTCATTGAATTTAATGCTGAAAGTAAACCTGTGATTAATACAGCATCTTGTTCTTCATCAGAAATAGTAGTAAATTGTGCATCGAAATCTAATAATCCATTTACATCATAAATCAATACTCTGTGAACAGTTACCATCTCATGATAACCTTCATATGACATCAATTTTGATACAAACCAATCAAATGCACGATAAACACCATCACCAGTCATGATTGAGCATATCTCAAAGTGAAATGATCTTGGATCAGTTGGTGATGAAATTTTTGTAAGATCAAAATAATTCATTACATCTGTAAGATCAATCTTTATCTCTGGATCTCTTTTATTTATAATAACTAGTAATGGAACATTAGAGGGAATTTTCTCAACAATAGAATGAAAAGAATCTATAGAATTTTGCAAAGAAGAATCAGATTCACCATTGATAACATAAACAATTCCGTCAGAAATTGAAAGAAAATATTCAATCATTAATTCATCTTCAATAACTTCTCTACCAAGGTCAATTAATTTAAACCATTCTGTTCCATAAGAGACATCAATCCAATTGAAAATTGTTTCAGGAAACACTTTGTCACGATTAGATGATAGAAGATAATATAGTAGTGTTGTTTTACCAGACCCTTTGTCTCCAATTAGCAAAACCCATGGAATTGTATGTTCTTTTTTATCAAGATGATTAACAAATGATTCCATCATCTTTCTGATATTTTTCATAGCATTATCTCCCTTTCATTAAAGGAACTGTTGAATTTATCTTATTAGTGTTTTTTTATTACAATTATAAATTAAAGAGTAGAATAAATGATTATCGGTAGGTAAAAAAGATAAATTATGATGAAATAGTGTCAAGAGGGAAGTAATTTGAAATAACATTTTCTAATGATATTGTATGACCTTTAAGATAATCCATTTCTATAGCTTCAAAAATCCTACTTGATATTGTTAGTACTCTACTCACAGGATCATTTATATCTATTAATATACCAATTACAAAGAGCTTATTTTTTGTGATTACCAATTGGTAATTTTCTAAAATACCCATCACATTTACTGCTTCAGTATAATCTCTCATCTGTTTTGCAAAACGCTCTGTTTCTCTAATAGATTCTCTATAAGCATTAGCAATAATTGCTTGTTGTGTTGGGTTTCCAAAAATTGCTTGATCTAGTTGCTTTCCATTTGCATCGAAAGCTACAGCTGAAGCAATTTTAACATGCCATGTAGGAACAGCTTTATCTTTTGCTACAATATCAACTAGCCAATCCCATGCTTCAAATAAACCCTCGCCAGTTAATGCTGAGCATCTGAACATATTGAATGCTCTTTGACCTCTAGTCATCTTTCCTAAATCTAATGCTGTCATAACTTCTGTAGTAGAAGCAGCATCTTCTTTATCTGCTTTATTTGCTAGGAAAAGGATTGGAGCATCAGGATCCGTATTATCAAGAGATTCGTAAAATACATCTTTAGCTAATTGAAAACGTTTCTTATCTGCAGAATCTACAACAAAAACAATAATTTGGGCTTTTGTAACAAATTTCTTCCATAAAGTTTTTCGAATTGGAGCATGACCCCCTAAGTCCCAAACTACAAATTCTAATGTTCTATACTTATAGACTTCTATATTTACACCAAAAGTTGGTTTTGAAATTGTGTATTCAGAGCGAAGAATTCTTTTCATAATAGTAGTTTTGCCTGCTGCGTCAAGACCTATGATTGCTACATGTTGTTTTGCTGGTCCTCCATCTGGAGATTTTCTTCTATCTGCACTAATTAATCTTCTTAGGAAACTCAATCCTTGTATTCTCCACGAAACTTTAATTTATATGCCATTTTCAGTTTATTTTTTATAAAATAATCTAATAACAAACTGTGAATTGTTACTTTAGTATTAATATCTTTTGTATAAAGGCAAGTTTTATTGTTATTCCTATTATTAAAATGTATTTCTAAATAATTATAAAATATTTATTCATTTTTGTCATTAAAATACCTTTTAACAGATAAAGCAATATCTTCTGGAGCTGCTGCAGCTATTGGTTCACTATGTAATAATTCCATGAAACCAATATCACCAGTGTAATTTGGTGACAAAGTCGGTCTTGAGACTAATTTTAGATTAATTCTAAAAGTATCAGATTTGTTTTCTCCAATTGGTCCTATAAAAATACTCATATTAACTGATGTTGCACCTCTGCCAAAATGTAAAGCTTTTAGAGCTTGTACTATTTCTTTAGCGAGTAAGCTACATTCTTCATTTGAAAAGGAAGTAATATCAGTCTTAGGTAATTTTACTATACCTAATAATTCATCTTTTCCAAATGGAGAATACGATGCATTCCATGCCATAAATTCATTTTCTTTAATGAAGCGTTCATTTAACATTCGCTCAGATTCAATAAGATCCAACCAATAATTTGAATGTGAATTCATTTTATTTTCAATAGATAAAGAATATTGTTCACTTTTATCAAGAATTATTTGTGTATATTTTGTTGGTCGAAAATCCTGTATAATTTGTATATGTGGGTGAATAATTGATGAAGCAGATGGAGGTAGAAAATTAAAATTAATACTTGGGTATTTTAAGTTTTGATCATAATTATAAACTGCTTTGAAATAGGTAATTGATCCGATTAATGCATCTCGCCAAATGGATTCATCAAATTCTTGAATTTTCGTAAAGTGGTTTTCTCCAAGAGTACCAACTGCATGAAATTGTGAAAATACAAATAAATTAGGAAATAAATTAAACTTGTCTAAAGTTAATCTATCACCTAAATTTAATTCATCAGGGAATTTTGGAGTAGATTTGGTTAAATTTTCAGGACAAAAGAAGCATTTTTTTGAAGAATTATTAATGATTTCATTTAAGTTGATATCAAAATTCTCTCCTGGGCTAGTAGCTTGTTTTACACGATCTGCTCGTAATTTATTAACTCTAGACCAATGATTGGTTAATGGGTCTTTTCTATACTCAATTTTTTGTTCAATAGTTTCAAAATTTTCTAGTGGGCTTTTAATTTTTGCATAGACAACTTCTTTTTCAAAACTTATGTTCCCATATCCTTTTGTGATTTCTTTATTAACCATTTATTGCTGCTCCAAATTAATTTTATCAATTATTCTTCGCTAAATAATGACCCATATAAAAAATATCTCATTAAATCCAACTTATGTAAAAACAAAATTTATCATTTAAAAGCAACAAAATTACTCATAATAAAAAGCTATATTTTAGCTATTCTTGAGTGAGAAAAATTTGCATAAAGAAAAAATAGAACGTTCTGAAGCAATTCTCCGAAAAAAAAGGAATACACGTAAAGGTTTGAGAATGCGAAATAAAATTTTATTATTCTTAGTTAAGGACATTGAAAAAAAATATACAACAAATGAGATAGTAGTTGGTATAGGTTCAACATATTCCATTGTTACTTATCATATGAATAATATGCAAGCTGAGAATGTTGTTTCAAAGATAAAAATTAATAGAAAAATTTTCTGGCAAATAACTGGTTTAGGTCAACAAACGATTAGAAAATGGTTAGAAGAAAATAATCAGTAACAAATTAATAGTTCTAATTTTTGGAAATTAATCTTTGAGAAAGCAAAGCATATATTTTTTAATAACTAACGCACATCAAACATTAGGTTTGATGTATATGAGTTATGTCTCTTGGTACCCTGATACATCAGAAAAAAGAA
>JAEOUJ010000120.1 GCA_016839405.1 Candidatus Gerdarchaeota archaeon
TGTATGATCTATTACTACTTTGTTTGGACCTCCAGGTGGTAAACTTGCATCTAGATTCTTTACTGCAGCATTACTAGCAAATCTTACTAGCTCTATTAGTGGATGCTCATCAAGTAGTTCAAATCCTTTTGCTTTACTCCATGCTTCAAAATAAGGAGCAATTTTAGTTTCTCTTGAAGCAACTGCTAGTGCTCCAATTGTTGGTATCATAGTTTTTTGTTCTATTTGAGCTCCTTCGCTATTTATCACAATTCTATCATCAATTATTTCACTATATGATAATGTGTAGCTTTTTACCTCTTCGAATTCTTTGTAAGCTTTTTCTGCTTCCTTTATCATGTTGATTTTATCTGTCACTGAAATGTCTTGTAATGATTTTATTCGTGGTGATATTAGTGAATCTTTATATGATTTCACATCAGCTAATTTCACTTTTTCTTTCTTTGATGGTGCTGCAACTTTTGCTAAAGAAACTGCTTTTTTAATGGTGTTTTTGAGATCCTCAAGTTTTGTTGATGTTGTTGAAGCAAAACCCATTGCTCCATCAACTAAAGCCCTTGTAGCAAATCCCATTCGATAACCACTATTTACAGTTAGCTCACCATCTTGAGATTGATAATTAGCAACATATTTGTTTTGGTAGCGAATGTCAACAAAATCAGCTTTTAAATCCCTGCCAAAATCGATTGCTTTTTTCATTTTATCTATCATTGTTACTTCCTTCAATAGGATAAGTCAATAAATCATAATTACCCTCTTTATTACTGGTCACAATTATTAATCTTTTCAGATAAATCTGCTCAAAATATGACCAGAATGAATTCTAATTCCTCATAAAATATTTCAACTAATCATAATGCTTAATTAAACCAATTCTATAGAGAATCATTGTAGGATAAAAAGTACTGGCGATATATGATGGTTGGTTTCCAGCAAAGATTGCGTTTGTATTTTAAAATAGTTTTTATGAATAGAAGAACCACCATCTTAATGTTTTTAGGATTAGGAATAAGTTTAGCCTTAATATCTGAAAGTCTAATGTTTATGTATAGTTTTCAATATGATTCTTTTACTGGGTTTACTAATGGTGTCCCTACTAGACAATTTACTGTTACTCTTTCAGCTTTTGATGTAACAGATTATGAAGAGGCATCTATTCCTATTTTAAATGAACAAATGAGTATAGCAATTGAAAATGCTGAGATTAGCGATCGTGTTAAAAGATTCGATTGGTTTTTATCCCGTGGTTTCGTTATGGTGGCATTATCTTCTTCTAGTTATAATGTTATTATACCTGATTTCAGTTTAATTGGCATACCTTCGGATTATTTTAGTGTTATATCATCATTACTTAGTAATGGTACTTTACCGCAAAGAATTGACCAAGGTATTGTAGTAGCTAGACAAGCTGTTTTGGATAATACAAATTTAAGTAAGTTAGGAATGTTTTCTATTTATACTCCTATCTTTGGCTTAACATACCAAGAAGTTGTTGATTTAGGCATTCCAGCGGGAGGTATTCGATTCAATTCTTCCGGTTATATGTCATATGAAAAATTCAGTAATGTAATCGGTCCATCTGAAAATGATTTTCAAGCAATGACTGAATTATTCCCTGAACAATTTATTCTCACAAGCTATAATAATTTAGCTCATCTAGCTTCTAAAGTTGAATACAATACAGGTTATGTAAGTCCCACTGGTAGAATTCAATTTGATCTAGCAAAAATTGATGCTTTTAATATAAATCAAGAAATTTCTCAACTTACAAGATTTAGTCAAGAAATAAGCAGAGAACTGGAAAATGTTGGTTTTGATCCAATAGTTTACACTACGTTGATAGATTTACTTAATGACTTCAACCAAGAATTTGTTATCTTCCAATTATTTGGTCTGTTGTTTATTACACCAATTATTGGTATGGCATTTTTCTTAACAAATTATTCAGCTAATTTAATGAAAAGACGACAAAAACGTCAAATTTCAAGCATGCTTCAAAGAGGATCATCACAGAAAGAAGTAATGTTTGTTTTATTAATGCAAGTAGTAGAATTAACTATAACCGCATTATTAATAGCTTTAATATTAGGTTATGGTTTTACTTGGTTGAATCTTAGAAGCACTGGTTTCTTGAATTTTGCAGGAACAAGTATGTTTCCGACAATTAATATGATAATTTTTTATGTAATAATAACTGCTGGTTTTGTTTTGTCTGTTATTATTAATGCCAAAAATGTTTGGGAAATGAGTCAAATAACTACTCAAGAAGCTTATACTGAACACCAAGAAGAAAAATCTGTTTGGCATAAATTATATCTTGATGTAGCATTAATTGGTATTGGAATTGTTTTATGGGTGATAGTAAAGTCTCAATTATCTGGTACATCTGCCTATGCTTTTGCATATGGTTTTGGAACATCTGCACCAGTCTTACTTGTTATTGGTGCAATATTATTTACAACAAGAATTTATCCAATAATAATTGATTTTATTTCGAATAAATCATGGCAAGGTAAAAAATTTGGTCTGTTAGCTATTGCTACAAAACGAAGTGCAAGACGTAAAAGCGATGTAACAAAATCATTAGTTTTGATTACTTTAACCTTCACATTGATATTTTCATCAGTAGTAACAATTGAATCCTATAGAAGTTATGATACTGAAATAGCTTATTATCAACTCGGTTCTGATATTTTAGTAAGAGGTGTAAATGTTCAAAGAAATACTACTAAAGACACAGTTTTAACCATCGAAGGAGTAGAGTCTGCGACTTATCTAAAAATCACTAGTCAAATAATAACTTTTGGTCCAGTAACATACTCTTATTTAGCTATAGGCATTGATCCAGAAGAATTTATTAAAACAGCTTATATGGAAAAACAATATCTGAGAGGAAGTACACCTGAGGAATTCTTTGGTGCAATAGTAGATAATAATGATGTTGTTATGCAAAGTGATCAATTGGATTTAATTGCTTCATATCAAGGTGATCAATTGTCTATTATTTATGAGAAATATCTTTATGGTTATGTAAATCGCACTTTGGATATAGTTGGCATCTATAAATACTTTCCAAGATTTTTTGTTGATTTTCCAGAAGAAGATGCTCCTGTTTTTAGATTTTCTATTGTTGGTAATTATAATAATACCGAAGAATTCGCCTATGCTCCTTATAGTGTTGGTGGAGATTTAATTGTTAAAGTTCAAGATGGTTATGATATAGATGATGTAGCTGATGAAATTGAATTAAGATTAGGCAGATCTGTTGATAGCGTTTCTGATTTAAAAGGTGTTTCAGAAGGTAGTTTGCGAAATACAATGTTATATGGTTCACTAAATGCTTCATTTTTATCTTCTATAGTAATTATAATATCAGCAGTAATTTTCATGATTCTAGTTCAAGCCTTTGAAAATGAACGTGAAGTTATAACCATGAAAATACTTGGAATGGCTCCAAGGCAATTATTTAGTATTTTTCTATTAGAATCTTTAATAGTCGTGATTTTCGGAGCTATAATAGGTATAGGAACAGGAATATTAACTGCTAATATGTTCACAGAAATATTAACATATGAAAATATTATTCCTCCAACAGAAATGGTTTTCCCTGCAATACCTTTACTCCTAGCATCACTTTTACTCTTTGCTTCCGCAATAGCTGCAGCAGCATTAACAGCATTCTTAGTCTTTCGAAAAGACACCATTGAAGCTGTTAAACAAATTTAAATAATACTCTAAACTCATTTTTTGGAGATTATTTTCTTACTGAAATTACAGTAAAATTCTTATTTGAGTGTCCCTAAAATTAAAGCAAAATTATAATTATCTAACAAGCAGTAATAATTTAAAATAGAAACAAATTATCTGTATAAAATATTTGGTGTATAATACAAATGAAAATCTTTGAAAGAACTAAATTTTATTATAATATGATACTTCTTAATAGACGTAATACACTAATTATGTTTTTAGGCCTAGGAATTAGTTTAGCAATGATCTCTGAAGGTCTAATTTTTATGTATAGCTTTCAATATAATGCTTTTATAGAGTTTAATAAGGAAATACCAACAGAACAATTAACTGTTAACATAAATGCAATTGACGTTACAGAAGATTTAGAAACGTTCTTCCCGTTATTTCATAATATTACTAATAGAGCAATTGAAAATGCAGAATTAAATGAAAGAATACTGCGCACTGATTGGTTTGGTGCAAAGAGAACAATGCTTTATATAGATAGTAAAAGCAATCCTGGAAAGGGGCAATTAATACCAAATAGCAATATGTATAGTTTACCTCCAGATTATTTTAGCGCTTTCGAAGATATTTTATACAATGGAACTTTACCACATAAAGAAAATGAAGTAGTTGCAGTAATATCAAGGCAATTAGTTGAAGAATCAAATTTAACAAGATTGGGTATATTTCCTGTTTATGTGCCTGTATTTACTTTGACTGAAGATATTTATTATGCAGTTGAGCTTGGAATACCTGCTGCTGGAAATCATGTTAATGTTACAGGCGTAATTTTAGCTGAAGATTTTGAGAATTATAAAGGTCAGCTTGAACAAGATATGAAAGCTTTAGATGATTATTTTACTGATAATTTTTTGATTACTAGATATACTAATGTAATGAAATATGTAAATAGCCTTGAGAATCCAATAGCAAATCCTGGTTTTCTTGCTTTCATTTGTCGTTTTTCCTTTGATGTATCAAAAATCGATGCTTTCAATATAGAAGGTGAAATTAAAAAATTAAATCGTATGGGTCAAGAGATTTCTAGAGAATTTGCTAAAGAAGGTTATGATATTACAGTCTATCTTGATTTAGTTGATGATTTACGTGATTTTAGAGAGGAATTTATTATATTTCAATTGTTTGGTGTACTATTTACTACCCCAATTATAGGCATGGCATTATCTCTTACAAACTACTCAACTAATCTAATGAAAAAAAGACAAAAACGTCAAGTTTCAAGTATGCTTCAAAGAGGATCTTCACGAAAAGAAATACTCTCTTTACTAATAATGCAAGTTGTTGAATTTACTATAATGGCTTTGTTAATTTGCGTCATTATTGGCTATCCTTTTGCTTCTTTAATGTTGAAAAGTTCTGGATTTCTGAATTTCTCTGGTGCTAGCATTTTTCCAGCGATAAATATGATAATATTTTATATCATTATTGCTGCGACTCTGATTTTTTCAATTTTAATTAATGCAAGAAATGTATGGGATATGGCTAATATAACAACAGATGAAGCATATGGAGTAGTAAGAGAAAAAACTCCTACATGGCAAAAAACATTCATTGATATTTTTCTCATAATTATAGGTGTAGTACTCTGGTTAATTGTCCGTTTACAATTAAAAGATACCTCAGCTTATTCATTTGCATATGGATTTGGAACAACTGCGCCAATTTGTTTAATCTTAGGAAGTATTTTATTAATTACTAGATTATACCCGCACTTTATTTCAATATTAGGCAAAATTGGTTGGAATAGAGCTAAATTAGGTATTTTAGGATTATCTGCTAAAAGAAGTATTAGAAGAAGAAGTTCTGTTATACGTTCATTAGTTCTAGTTTCCATTACATTTACATTAATTATTTCTTCAATAACTACTATAACTTCTTATCAAGAATTTGATAAGGAACAAGCATATTATGATTTAGGAGCAGATATTTTAATAAGAAATGTGAAGGTTGAAAATGATATTATAAAAGATCGTGTTTTGGCTATAGAAGGTGTAGCTGCTGGTACTTATCTCAAATATACTAGTCAAATAACAACTTTTGGAGCTACCACTTATTCCTATATAGTTCTAGGTATAAATCCTGAGGAATTTATTGAAGTAGCGTTTATGGAAGAAACTTACCTGGAAAGCCCAAATGATAAAGTGGAATTCTTTACAAAACTTAATAACAATTTATCTGTTGCAATGCAAAAAGACCAGATGGATATAATTGGATTAAGCATAAATGATGATTTTAAATTAACAATAGATAAATATATTGCTGGAGTAACGAATTATACTGTTAACATAGCAAGTGTTTATAATTATTTTCCACGTTTCTTTGTTGAATATCCAAATCCTTTTGAACAAATATACAGATTTAGTTTAATTGGGAATTATAATCTAACTGAAACACTATCATATAGTAAATTTAGTGTTGGAGGAGATATGTTAGTAAAAGTGGCTCCGGGATATAAGATTTCAGAAGTAGCTGATGCAATAGAAATTGAACTCGGGAGATCCGTAGAAAATGTCGAATCTAAAATGAGTGCTTTTGAAGGCAGCTTACGAAATACAATGCTTTATGGTTCACTTAATACATTGTTTCTATCATCAATGATTATTACAATTGCTGCAATTTCTTTAATGATATTTATACAATCAATAGAAAATGAAATGGAAGTAATTATGTTAAAAACACTGGGGATGTCTCCAAGACAACTATTTTCAATGTTTACAATAGAAGCTTTAACACTAGTAATCTTTGGTTCATTACTTGGTTTTTGTGTTGGCTTATTTTCAGCGAGAATGTTTCTTGAAATATTAACATTAGAAAATGTTTTACCACCTGAAAGATTGATCTATCCATTTGCACAAATTGCTTTGGCTTTTGGATTATTGTTTATAACAGCAATTTCATCAGCTGCATTAACATCTTGGATCATATTTAGAAAAGATACAATAAAAGGTATTAAACAAATTTAATAATTTTGCTTTTTATCACCAATTTTTTTTTAATTAATTTATCAAAAAATATTATAATATTCTAAAAGCAATTAGAACCTTAAGTGGAGAATATGAGTTTAGATGAAATTATTCAAAAGAGAAGAGCTTTTAGGGCATTAAAGAAAACTGAAATAACTGAAGAATTGATAAGCACTCTTGCTTTAAATGCACAATTAGCACCATCATGTTTTAATTATCAACCATGGAGATTTGTTTTCATATATGAAAAAGAAATGTTATCAATGATGTTTGAAACGCTTTCAGAAGGAAATAAATGGGCTCATAAAGCTTCAATGATAATAGCTGTTTTTAGTAAAAAAGAATTAGATTGCACTCCAGGAAAGACTAGAGAATATTATTTATTAGATACAGGAATGGCAACAGCCTTAATGATCCTTAAAGGTACTGAATTAGGATTAGTAATGCACCCAATAGCAGGTTATAATCATAACAAAGTAAAAGAAGTTCTAGAAATACCAAAAGATATGACTGTTATAACACTAATAATCGTTGGCAAACATTCAAGCGATTATAGTTTCCTATCAGAAAAGCAAATAGCTAGTGAATCAAAAAGACCCATAAGAAAAGAAATCAATGAATTTGTCTACCTAAATAAATATAGCTCAAAATAATATTCAAAAGAATAAAAAAAGCTCAAATGTTTGATTAAACATATTGAGCACAAGAATCACAATACCATCTTTGATAATCATCAATAAAACGCAATCTTTGACTACAGAAAGGACATGTTGGTGGTTCTTTTTGTCCAGCAGAAGGTGTTGCTATTTGTGAAGTCGGTAAGAAGCTTGGTGGCTGTGGTGGGGCGGATGTAACTGTTGGTTGAGTTCCACCGACTGGTGGACCAGATGATGGTGTACTTAAATCTGGTGGAGCTGCTGAAGGTGGTCCTGTTGGGAATTTTCCTTTCTTTCTTTTTGCTTCTAATCCTCCACCTGAACTTACTTTGACTCTTTTTGAATATATAGAACTTGAAGCAAAAAAGTATGTCAAAATTCCAAACATAAAAGCCAAACAATATACTAGTAAACCAATAACTAATAGCCAACACATTGTTGTGTTTGTTCCTGCTGCAAAAAAGATATCTGATATTGCAAACAATTCATAAATTGGTGTACTCCAAGCAAATAATCCTGAAGTAAATGGTGCATAACTTGGAAATAATCCAATAAATAACATTACAAATAATAGAGATAAATTACTTGATATCTTCATTACTCCAAAATTACTTAACAATACAAAAATGGCTGTTATAGCAATAAAAACTACTAATACCATAAAAGCTAATGCTGTTAAGTCTAGTTGAGATCCATCCAAACTCATCAATAATGAATCATCAGAAATTGGAGAAGTAGACAATGGTAATGCTAAACCAAGTATAATGCCTACACCAGCTACAATAACAAGAATACTTACTATGGTTCCTAAGAATTTGATTATAGGATTAGTTGATGATCCACCGCTTAGATTTAATCCACCAGTTGATGATAAACGATTTTTCCAAAGATAAATCCATGCAACTATCATGAATGCTATTACTAATAAACCAACTCCAATAAAAGCGATATAGAAACTATAATCAGCACCGCTTAACAACATATCATTTCCTTCTGTTAGTAAATAAAACAAAGGTGTTGTATATTGTGAAAATAAGCAAGTTGGTGTAAAAATAAACAATAGTAATGCAAAAAGAGTTGGTCGTTCATCATTAGCAGTAAATCCTTGTTTAGTAATCAAGCTTAGAAAAGTAATGAGGCAAATAATGAATATTCCAGCAATTAAAGCAATAATAGCCAAACCAAAAATATCTGTAGAGACACCAATTAGATCAAATCCTAAAAACATTCCAACAATGAGTGCAGCTGCACCTAACATTCCAATTAAAGAACCAATTAGCAAAAAATTATGATAATCATTTCTAGAAGACAAATTCATTTCTCCTTAAATTTCAACTTTGAAATTCCTTATTTTATCTCGTTGCTATTATCTTAAATTGATAATAGTTGATATAATAATTCAGTCGATTATGTTTGATATATAACTGAAAAGTTTCTTTCAGATTTAACTCTTTTGAAAGCTGAAATTTAATTGAAAAATAAATGATTATTATTTTTACAAATTTGTATATAGTTTTTAGAGATACATTTTAGAAGAAGTGTTTTATTAAAGCATTTAATAAATCAAAAACTAATGTAATGTGATAGTCTATGCCTGAGTCTAATTCATCCTCAAAGAAACAAAAGACAAAGGTATTCAAAGGAATGGTTATTGGCATATTTGAGGATAATGGTCCCATAGCTCGATATCACAATATTAGAATTTCAAAAGAAATAAGAAACAAGATGGTTGTTCATGGAATGTCTGCCGTGCATGGAGGAGAAGACATGCTTTTTGGTTTATTTGGACCTCTTCCAATGTTTGAGCAAGAAAATTTGAGATATGTTATTTATTCATTTAAAGTTAAGGCAACAAATACAAAAGACATACGAATAGCTGAGCATGGTAGAGTTTGTTCTGTTTTTTTAATTTTAAGTGAAAAACAAGAAATTTCTGTTTTAAATCATCATTTAACAATAGAAAAAATTTTAACTGATTTCATAACTAAAAATTGGAAAAAAGAATTGGATATATCAAAAGATTCTATGTTAGTTTTATTTGATAAAATCAATGAGATTGTTAAAATAAAAGAGCTTCGTGCTTTTAGTTATGGTGAAGCAGGATTAATTGAATATGCAGACCCCCAAATGATTTTGAATGAAGGTATTCTCGCAATCATAGACACTAAAAAAACAAAAGCTTTTATGTACTTGCCACAAGAAAAATTCAATTCGAAAATGAGAATAACAGCAGTTGAAAAAATAGAGGATATCAATTTAAGAGAATATAGCTCACAACTTAAAATACAAAAATATCGGGATTATTTGAAATTTAAAAAGCTTTTAGAAAAGTATTCAATTAAATTGGTAAAATAAAATCTTATTTTTATTATTCTAATCTACTACGTAGTTTTTTAAGTTCGGTATGTTCCATAGGAGGAGTGATCCTTCTTTGAATTATTAATCCAGCTGTTACAAAAATTAAACCGCCTAAAGCAATATATGTATGAGGGATTTTGAAAATGATGTTCCAAGATAAATCAAATTGAGGCATGAAGATTAAAATAGTTGGTATTATTAGCATTGCTGCTCCTATAGCAGTTAAAGCAAATGCAAAATAAAGTAATGCTTTATTCCTTTGAGGTTGTTGTGGTTTTTCATTACTTATATTTGATTTTTTGGACATAATTATCATCTATATTAAATAGTTCTTGTTGAATTAATTCTATTAGTTTAAAATTTTAGAAGAAATAATTAATTATTAACTTATTCATTACCATCTTAAAAGTTATAAA
>JAEOUJ010000121.1 GCA_016839405.1 Candidatus Gerdarchaeota archaeon
ACCATAGTTTGACAGCCAGGTCCTAGTGGTAACAAAGCGACATCTACCATTCCAGAAATATCTTCATATTCTTGTATATTTTTTGAATCACCTGCATGGAAGAATACAAAACCATCGATATCTATTATATAACTTGTCCAATTTGCTTCTTGCGGATGGCTTGCGGGATATTCACCTAATGGAAGAGTGTACATATAGAATGCAGTAATTGAAATATGTCCAACTTGAAACTCATCTTCAGGATTAACACCTGTTCCAAGATTAATACTAATTTCTTGAGACATATTTTCAGGAAATAGCTTAAGTGTGTCACTTTTAACTATTCTATTATATGAAACCGCTTCATAATGATCACCATGTGGATGAGTTATTAAAATTGCATCAGCTTTTAAATCAATATACGATCTATCAAGGTTAATTGGATCTATGTATATTCGAACACCTTTATGTTCTATCATTACACCAGCATTATCAAGTAATGTAAAAGTAATTTTATTTTCATTATTTCGTAATGGAATAACTACTGCAGGAACAACTGCTGCAGTTACGGCGGCAATAACACCTAGACTTATCACAATTTTTATTGTTTTTGAGAGCGTCATAAGATTTATTGTTGTTTATGAAAATTTAAACGTTCGCAAAAATCTGAGAAAGTTAATGGCAAATATTTAAGAAGTCATTCTTTTATAAAAATGATGATATCTTTCTAATAGAAATTTAATTGAAAAACATCTGAAAAAAGTGAAAATAATAAATCCCAAAATTGGGATTTATCAAATTACCTTTGTGGTTTAATTATGAGTAGTGTTACTACAAGAGGAATAACAAGCAGTAAGATTAACATAAGTGCAAGTAAGAAATTATTATGAGTGACCCCAATTTTATCAGATTCCACCTCATATTTCATAACTTCTGATATTCCAGTATTATAGTATTCATCGGTTGCTTGAACCCATATTTCAATTTCATCGCCAGTATTTGCTGTGATAATAAAACTAATAGACCATGTGTTAATAGAAATTTGTTCCATTTCTAAAGAATATTGCAAACCATTAATTGTGTAGAATAAATAAACTGAAGCTAAAGCACTTGTTTCATTTATCTCAGCAGTTACAGTAAGGTTCTGATAAGCAGTTATTTTATCAGGTGTTTCTATCAAAGTAACATTCGGTGCAATTAAATCAGATGGAATAATCTTTATTCTATAATTTTTACCATTATTATTTAGAAGTAAGATATTATTACCTGAATCATTCAACCAAATGTAGAAATAAATCTGAGTAAAAATTGGCATTGTATCACCGAAGTTATGTTGATAAATAAACCAAGTTGTATCATTATCAGTTTTTATCATTGAGGTTTCTTGCCATTCATTATCATCAAAGTGATAATGAATTAAACATTGATTTATTGGACTTTGTTCAGTAACATTTAACTCCACAATAATAGGAGAATTTACTTCTACTTGTGTTTCATAATTAATTTCACCGACAGGTTTTATATGATCAGGATAAACTGAATATATTACATATGGTTCTTGATTTTGATTTCTAAAAATATGGTAATGACCAGCAGTATTATTAGCAAAAATTTCCCATGATATTTTTGTATCCACAGGATATTCTGGAAAAGTATAATTAAAGAATTCCACTTCAGTTGTTGTATTAAACATTTCTACTTGTTGCCAAAGCCCATCATTAATTGAATAATTTAGATAGACTGAATCAATTGGTATATCATTTGATGAGATTTCATCTTTTATCATTGAATAATCTACAACACTAACATTCAATTCTAATGTATCATTGGAATCAATATAAGGAGGAATAGCTTCCAAGTAAGTTAATTTGGGACCTATAATTTCAACTGTAAGTTCAACAAAATCTGAATGTTTTGTAGGAGTATCATCAAAAGCATATACTCGTAGAGTATTTTCACCCACATCATGTTGAGAACAAAGCCAATTCCATGAATAATTAGCTTCTCCTGGTGTAGGAGCAGTATCTTCATAAATTATTTCTCCATTAACTGTGAATTGAATTTTACTTAGATTTGATTCATCAATAATATTGACTTCTACTTCATAAATCCCCCATACTTCTGTTGAAAATTCATTTGGATTTATGTAAGTTACTATTGGTTTTTCTGTATCTACAAAATAGTAACCTCCGCTCCATTGAATAAGATCACTTTTCTCATCTGTATTTGTAATTGCAACTATTGTTATATTATAATAGGCAGAATCATCTCCAGTTCCACCTGTTAAAATTGGTGAAAGTATATCAGTAGAAAAGGTAGCAGTAGATTGTCTACCGAATTCTTTTGAAGAATTATAACCATTATAATCATTAGCTAAAATAGTATCAATCGATTGATTTAGATACAATCTCAAATATTGAGTGTATAAATCATAATTAAAACCTGGTAAACTTATCTCAGCACTAACTACGATTTTGTAGTCTGCTGTAGAAGTTACTTCAGTAATACTTGCTGTTGGACTTTCTGCTGCTACATCTTTAGATTGCATTGTTAAAAGAGTAACAAACGGTAGCACCAAAAAGATTAATGTTATGGTTATTAGATTCTTTGATCGAATATTCAATTTCTTTCACCCTTGTTTTAGATTGAAAGTCAAATTTCATTTAGCATTCTATATTTCTTTCTTAGTAATCGCTTTTTATTTGATTACTATTTTTAAAGTTTTCACACATTTGAAGAACTTAATCTTCATAAGGTTTACCATATTCTGGCAATTATTTTATTTTCATAAAAATACTTTATAAGGTCTTTCATGATTTAAAAAAAGAGATAATTAAGAAGATTTATTAACTGCTAATAAAGGCAAATAGTCTAATAACACGGAGGATTCCCTATATGGGCAAAATTCGATCCGATAAGATAAAAAGAACAGCAAAGGAATTAGTTGCAAAATATCACCAACATTTATCAACTGAATTTGATGAAAACAAAATCTTGGTTGCTAAATTAACCAATGTACAATCAAAACGAATGCGTAATCGAATTGCTGGTTATGTTACCCGTATAATGGTACAAATTGAAGATGGTAAGGTACAAGTAATCGAGAAATTAGCTGTTGGTGGAACTACTAACATCTAATCAAATTTTTCCTTTTGATTATTTAATAAAACCTTATTAAAAATTCATCAAATATTTACTTTTAAGAAAGATTAGCTAAAACTTCTTTTTTCACTCGTTGGAAATCTTTTCTTGCCATATCTATTGTCGAACCTAATCCCATAATTAAAGCATAAGAATGTGAATTATTTCCTAATGGAAATGGCGGGCTTAAAACTCCATCTAATATTGCTACTTTTTCAAATTTAGCAATTTTATCGATCGTAGATGGCACAGTTATTTTTGAAAAGGTAGCAAAACCACGCAGAGATATTTTTTCTGAGATTTTACCCTTCTCGACCATTTCTACTAATTGTTGAGCTAAATTTGTTGAGGAAATATTATTGATACCAATGAAAGGTACTGTTATTCTAGGGTTAACTTCAATAACAAAAACTCCTTCATCACCAACAATTAAATCTACACCCACAAAACCTTTCAAGTCCATGTGTTTTACTAATTCCATCGAGGTTTTTAGAACCTCATCTTTATATTTTGGAATATTATAAGGAACTGCACCACCAATATAATGACCAATTTTTCTCACAGAATCCATTCTAAGATTTTGATGATTTATTGATAAAGGATAAACAGATTCGCCATTAACAAGCAAACTTGTGCTAATAGGTGTTCCTTCTATAAATTCCTGAACTATACAATTATCCATACCAGAAGCTGCATGAGCAGCTTGCAATCCATAACTCAAATTATCAAGATTAGTTACTTTTGTTAAACCTTGGCATCCTATTCCATCAATTGGTTTTACAATTAATGGAAATCCAAGAAGATCTATTTTTTCGGCTATTTTCTCAAAGGGATCATTACAATTTGGTGAGAACGTAGCTGGCACATTCATTCCCAGATCCTTTGCTAAATTCATAGTATTTAATTTATCAGCAGCTAATTCTATTGATTCAGGTTTACTTCCTAGGTAAGTAGATTTTGAATCTATAAAAATCGAAGCTAAATCTTTTAGAATGCCTTTTGTTTCAGGAGCTAATGTTAAGGTATAATCAACTTGATCAGCAAAAGTTTTAATTCCTGTTAGAAATTCCTCATGAGTCGATATTGATTTAAAATCATGTATTGGAGAAATTCTAATATGCTGCATAAGACGTTGATCAATTAATGTGGTTATTTTATATCCTAATTGTGCAAATTGTTCTATACTTGCTCGTAAAATTGCATAACCTTCAGCTAATCTATCTAAAGGCAAATCTTCTTCTGCAAATCCACCACCAGTTATATAATCTACAATTAGGATTTTTTTCATATTATTTAAACCTCAATTTTCACTAGCTTCATCGTCATCTAGTTATATTTAAAACTCTTTTTGAAGAATTGAAAAGAAAGAAATTAATTGAAAGCTGGGAAGAAATATGATTGTTCTTTTTTATCATATAAAGCAATGCCTTCATCGACAAGAGATTTTAAAGCTAATTCTATTCTCTCTTTTTGCCAATCAAGTAAAGTCCTTATTTCATCTTTTGTTGTTTTACTTCTAGCAACTGCAATATTTAGAATTAAAATTAAATCTGTTTCAAGCTCTACAGGTTTAAAAGTAATTAGAATTGATTTATCTTTCATTTTATATAATTTTGGTATTAAACCTGATATAGCTAAATATTCTAATGCTTTCTTAATATCTTTTGGTGGCGCTTCCCAATTTGGTCTTTTCATCGTAAAAATTTTACAAAATGCATTGAATTTCATTATTCCTCCAAGCTTATGGCTCTCCTCAATTCCCACTTCTAAAACTTCTTTAGCTAAAAATTCTTCAAATTTATCCTTATCTTTGAATCTACTTTTTTTAACGATATCACCGACACCGATTAGCTCTGGCATATCTGCTTCTTTTCGAAGTTTAACCAAACGATCATCAATAGCATGTGTTCCCTTAATTTCATCTTTATATTTTTGTTCGAGACCTAGAACACCTTCTTTAAGCACTTCTTTTCGTTTTTTCTTATCCTTTTCTTCAATCTCTTCAAGATTATCAGCAAATTTCTTGTACGCATCACTAAGCTTATCCTTATCACTCAAATTTAATACCTCAAATTATTTATGATTTAACGATATTTAACTATTCATAAATAATCATGTATAAACTATAAATTAAACCTTTCAGAATTTAATTAATTTCAGTATTGGCTAATAATAAAAATGTTCTAATCAAACCTAATATTTAATAAATGAATAGGAATACTTTTTTTATCCTTAAAGAGTTGAGTTAAAATATAAAGACAACTTGGAAACCTCCGAATTAAGGTTGGTCGTTAAACATTGGTAAAAATTACTACATACGGTGCTGCTCAGGAAATTGGTAGAAGTGCAATTCTTGTTGAAGACAAAGATACAAAAATACTTTTGGATTGTGGTTTGAAGATACGCCCAAAAAAACCAACAGCAAAACCTATAGGATTAGATGAACAAGCAAAAGATCTTAATGGAATTTTAGTGTCACATGCACATTTCGATCATACAGGTTATTTACCAGGTATTGTTCGGGCAGGATATGAAGGATCAATACATATGACTCATCCAACTAGAGATATATGTAGAATTCTTTTTAGGGATCATTTAAAAATCGAAGGAGAGAGACATTGGACTGAAGAGAATTTATACGATACTTTATACCAAACAGATTTGTATTATTATAATGAGAAATTTCATGTTGCGGATGGAATAACAGCAGAATTTTATGATGCTGGACATATATTAGGTTCTGCAAGCATATTATTAGATTGGAAAGGTCAACTGATTTTTTATACAGGTGATATTAATACTTTTGAAACGCCTTATCATGATACTAATAAATACCCAACGGTTGAAGATGTATCAATTGTAATATCAGAAGCAACAAATGGTTTGAGAGATTTACCTGATAGAGAAGTACCAAATAATGATTTAATAGATGCTATATATAGAACATATAACAGAGGAGGAGTTACAATAATTCCTACCTTTGCTTTGGGAAGAGGACAAGAAATTGAAGCAATACTAGCTGAAGAGTTTGATAATCAAGATTTTACAATTTATTTAGATGGTATGTTACTTAAAATGAATGATATTTATCGCAGGTATTTTCACGAATACTGGGTTTCTAAAAAAATTTTGAATTGGTGTAGAGATCGTCGAATAGCTGTTCCATTTGATTTGCGAAATTTCATTTCAATTAATAGAAACCTTGCAGATGATATAAATGCTTATCGAAATATGATAGCCAATGAAAATAGACCTAATATTATAGTTTCAACTTCTGGTATGCTTGAAGGGGGACCAATTCATTCATATCTTCAATATGGAGCAGATAAAAAAGAAAACCTCATTGCTATAACTGGTTATCAAGTAGAAGAAACTTTGGGTCGAGAAATTCTTGATGGCGCAAGAAAAATAAAGCTATTCAATTGG
Organism: Candidatus Gerdarchaeota archaeon; assembly: GCA_016839405.1. Next base: position 6,547 of record JAEOUJ010000121.1, read on the forward strand.
GATGATAAGGGTGGAGTTAATATAAATATTAACGCAGAAGTACAACAGTTCAAATTTTCAGGACATGCCCAACGAAATGAACTATTAAAAATGCTAAATGCAATTAATTCTAAAAATATACTTTTTGTTCATGGATTAAAGGAATCAGCTCATGCATTAAAAAATGATCTTGGAGCTAATTATAATATTGAAATTCCTCAAATTAAAGAAACTACTATTTTCAAAGATTAAAATAAAAAAATTAAGAATTATTTATTACCTTTTAATAGCCAACTTAAAGGTATATTTTGATAGCTTCCATCAGGCAATATTCTAGCTATTGTTAAGGGTAAAACATCTTTTATTAATTCTTCTTCTGAAATAATTATTGGATCCGTTACTTCTTTGCCAATTTTGATAAGAATGGGAGCACCTAATGAAATTTGCAAACCGCGAGCCCCAATAATACGTGCTTTTTCAAAACGAGTTAATTTTGCTGGACCTATTACAATTTTATCTGAAATAATTTCTAGTTTTTTTGGAATCTTATCTGACATGGATTAACCTCGAGGACAATAGATAGGGTGCATAAGATTTGCTTTTAAAGTTTTTCGGATAAATTCTATTATTCATATTAATATTTTAAATTGCATATTATCTGGAGTATTTTGTAATATTTTATATGTTTAAAAAATAATTTTTAAGAGAAATAATAACAATTCTAAGTATAATAAACTTAGAGGGATAATATTGGTAAATCAACAAGTTCAAGATGCATTTGATAGTATAAAAGACTATATTGTTAATCTCGAGAAGAAATTAGAAAATCAAAAATTAGAAATGAAATCAAAATTATCAGCAGTAGATTCTCTCCAAGAAGAAAAGCAATCTGCAATTGAAAAATTAAAACAAATGGAAAAGGAAATGTCTGAGCTTTCATCTGTTTATGAAGAGTTAAAAGATAGAAAAGATGTTGAAATTAATTTACAAGAAGTTATGAAATTATATGTTATTTTAACTGAACAAGTACTAGATGGGAGTTCTCATATCAAACTTTTAACTTTACTACATGGCGCTAAAGAACGTATGACTAAGGAAGAACTCTCCAAAGCTAGTGGAATTCAACCTGCAGCTACCCTTAGAGCTATCTTCGATTTAAGGAATAATGGCTTGGTTGATTATGATGAAGAAGCTGATAATGTCAAATTAGTGCGAAGACTCTTTGATTAAAAAATCCAATCAAATTTCTCGAGAAGATAATTTAAAAAAGAAAAATTAAGAGGTAAATACCTCAAAATTAAAAGGCCGCAAGTAAAGGATTATGACTACTCCTTCGGAACCATGATTCTAAAATATATGATACATTATTTGGTTCCTTATCTATTACTTCACGAGCTCGTTCTCCCATAATTCGGCACACCAAAATGAGTCTATGAATCTCTTCTTTATTTGACCAATCAATAAGATCAAAAATAGTTCTATAAGTCACTGGTCTCCACCAGAGTAGTAAATAAATGCCAACTGTTTCCCCATGATCATTTTTGAATACATAGTGAAGTTTTTTTCTATTTCCAAATAAAATATCCTTTCTATACTTAACGCCTCGTTTGTCTAAATACAGTTCTATTTTTTGTCGTACCTCGTTATCTGTCAAACCAGTTCTGTCCAATCTCGTAAGAGACCTCCTCTGCATCAATTCTCGCGTAAATGACGCGCCCTTCAATTTACGCAAGTTTAACATTTTCCGCTTTTCGATAAAAATGTTTCGCATGAGACAATTATTAAAAAATTGAGCTATTTTAATATTAAAACTTTGGAAATGTTAAAAGAATAAGGAAATGTTTGAATAAATAGCTATTAAAAATATGAAAAAAAATTGATAAAAAAATAATTTTTTAGTTAATTTTATGATAATTAAAAATAAAAATATTAAGCAAATCTTTTTCTTTTACTAAAAGATATTAAACTTAAAATAAACAAGTGAATTAAATGTCAAAGGGTAATAAAGATAAAACGAAACAACAATCTGAGACAATAACAGAAGAGGAAGAAATAGAAGAAGAAATAGAAGAACAAATTGAAGAAAATATTGTTAAAATTGAGTTATTAATAAAAGAGTTAGATAAAATAGAACACACTGGAGATCCTAATATTAGAATTTGCCCTCGTTGCTTTAGCTTAAGAATAAAGGAAGAAGATGTCTTATCAAGTATGGGTATAAATAGAGGATATCCTGTATGTCGATGTTTAGATTGTGGTTGGCGATCGAAAAAATGGATATATCTAGATAGAACATTGACAAAAGAAGAAAGAGATAATTTTTACAAAGAAATATTAAAAGAAAAAATGAAAATTTAATTCTTCATAGTTTTATTTCATTAATAATGCTGACAAATAAGATACCCCAACATCATCACCAGTTACATCACCACTTGTAGCATATTTTAATACTTTAACATTTTTTACTTTGTTTTTATTTGAAGCATAAAGAATTGAAGCAACTGGTCCGGGACCACACATTGAGATGTATTTTTCATTTACAGTATTAATTAATTTTTCAGGATTCAAATTTTTAACACAATCAATTACCAATGAATCCTTTGACATTGCTGAAGCTTTTGTTTCGTAATGTGTCAAATCTGTGCTAGCAATTAAACAATAATCATATTCAGCCAAAACTTTACTTAAAACAGTTCCAATTCGTTCAGCCATTTCAAGAGATTGGTCTTTCACACAGATTGGTATAATAGGTATATTCTCTCCATAAAGATATTGTAAGAATGGTACTTGAACTTCAATACTATGTTCCATCATATGAGCTGATGTGTCTGCTCGGAAATGTGGTTGTTTAACTATAATCTCAGTCACATCATCAGGAATTGTTGATTCACCTAAAGGAGTTAACCAACTACCTTCAGGATAAACACTAATTGCTGGACCAATATTTCTATGATTAGGACCAATAATAACAAAAAAATCAGGTTTCCCATCTTGAAATTGTTCGAGAAAACCGTGAGCAGCAACTGGGCCTGAATAGACATAACCTGCATGAGGAGAAATCAAACCAAAAATATCACCTTTTCTTGGATATTCTTTATCTTTTTCAGGTAATTTACCCGGGCCTATTTTTTCATTTAAAAAACACATTTCGATAATTTGTATTAATTTATCTTTGTTAGATGGATAAAACGATCCTGCAACTGTTGGTTCTCGAAGCATTCTTCATCACCATATTCTTATTCATTTATTTTTTATGTATTAATTCTTTATACTCTTTTATATGTAATTCTCTAAATTTTTTGTTAAATTCGTTAAAATTCTATTTCTTCTGAACTTGTGAAACAAAAAGATGGTTGTCTAAAAATATTAGTAAGATCACGGATTCTTCTAGATAAATCACTTGTTATATCATCAAAATATATTCTAGCGATAATTTCAGCAAGTTCTTTCATTTCTAATTCGCTCATTCCCATTCTAGTTATTTCAGCAGTGCC
>JAEOUJ010000122.1 GCA_016839405.1 Candidatus Gerdarchaeota archaeon
CAGATATAGTAACTGATCCAGAATATTTTGATGTGCTAATAGATAAAGAGGGTTCTTTTTTACATGAAGTTAAAGAAGATCACACAGTATTTGCTTTTGTTTATGAAGGAGCAGCTTATTTCGATTCCCAAAAGAAAAAGCTAATTTCAGCAGGAGAGATAGTATTATTTGATAAAGGCAATGTTATTAAAATCTATACTAAAGATCAATTAGTGAAATTTCTTTTAGTATCAGGTAAACCGCTTAATGAACCAGTTGCTTGGTATGGCCCTATTGTAATGAATACCGAAAAGGAATTACAAATAGCTTTTCAAGAATATCGAAATGGAACTTTTATCAAACATAAATAAAAAAATAGAATTCGCATGTTATGCGAATCAATTAATTATTTATCCACTCGTGATTGGGCTATTTTTTGGAATCCCATAGCATTTGCTAAAACAGGATCTTTTGGTACAATTACTTCTTCAGGGGATTTTACTATATTATGCTCTGTAAGAATAGTTTTCATATTTGTACCAAAAACTTCTGCTCCACCACCTGTTAGAATGACTCTTTCTATCCAAGCATCTGGTGGTAGTGTATTTAGTAGAGTAGTTAATTCATCAACAATTATATCAGAAATAGTGTTTACATAATAATCAATTGTATCTGCTATTTCATATTGTTCCCCAGCAATCATTACTTTCTTTTGTCCCTTTTCTATTGCTTTTACTAATTCAAAAGGTCGTAATATTTTACCTGTTTGTTGATTAAGGTTACTTGCTATTCTTTGAGCTAAGGTATTGATTGATTCCTGAACACTTCCACTTGCTGTTCGCATTAATCTACCTTCATACACTGTAAGAATATTTGTAGCTCCAGCGCCAATATCAACAACTACTGCATCTACAGCTCGACTTTCACCTGTTGATTTTAGGATTTCATAATACGATCCATAACAAACTGGCATAACCATACATTGATCTATCCTCAATCGAATTTCTTTTTCTTCACCAGTCGCATCATTAGCAACATTAATTGTCATTGCACCTTTAAGTCCAGAGCTAATTGTTGTCATTTCCTCTTCCGAGCTAGCTACTGGAACACCTGTAGCAATTGTTAAATTAGCATAATCCTCCTCTACAAAATTAGAGAGAGCAGCTTTAATAGCAATTAACGCGTCTTTTAAGCTCTTCATCTTGCCTTTCTCTGCAAGAGGACGTTTTATTTCACTTTGAAGGCGAGCTAATTCACCAACAAAATATTTCTTTCCTTCATCTGTTTGTAAAACTAAATTATTCAACCAAGACTTATCTGTTCCTAATCCCTTCCATCCCGGATTTGGATCACCAACAAGACTAGGTATTTTGACTGTTTTTTTACCATCAGGGCCAACTAATTTTATTAAACTTGTTCCTAAATCAATTCCTATTGCCAATGTATCTTCTTTCTTTTTAGACAAGATATTCACCTTATCAATTTTGATATTCTCTTTTTACTATAAAAACAACCAATTAAATACTTTAACTAATGTGCATTTGTATGTAAGAATTTATTGCTAAGTTCTCTGTGGTTCTCTTTTACGTTGTTTTCTTGATTTCTCATCAACTTTCTTTTCAGAAATAGGATGAATGATTCTTCCTTCAGCTCTTTTTTCCATTCTTCTAGTTATTCTTTTTTGAATGAATTGAACTAACAAACCAATTAGTAAAAAGAGTATTGATAATGGGGCCAATACAAGAATTATCATTTCTGGTTGACCTGATTCTACACTATTAACAATTGAATCTGGCATGTTTAGGAAATTTAGAATAGGTATTGGATTTAATGCTAACCAAGTTAGAACCATAAGTATTGCCATTCTAAAAATGGTGCCTGTAGTAATTATCAGAACTAATCTTGAAATAGAAGGTGTATAAGCTGAAGCAGATAATGAAACAGAAATAAAAGGATCATTATTCTCTATTTGCTCATAAAAATTCCTCAATCTATTATTCATTTTATCCCAATCTTCTTCACTTGAGATTTTGAATAATTTTTTACCCACCATGCCACGTACGCGTGAAAAGGCAGTAGTAACCTTTAATCTAGCAGCAGCAGTATTTTTCCCTTTCACCTCTATTCTTTCAGATTCTTCCTTTTCTTCTTCTTCTTTGCTAGGTTTTTGTTCTTCTGCTAAAGGCATTCTGAAGCTTTTCAATCGTTTTATATTTGTAGATATTCGGCGATGTCTTTGGATATTTGGACCAATAACATTGTAAATATAACTAGCTTGAAAACTCAATTCCAGATAGAAGTAAATCAGAAAAGCTGTAATTACAAGCTTTGAAAAAATCATTTGCACAATATTACTACTACTGAAATCCAAATCTATTAACAATCTACCATTGAGAGAAGCGAGTCCTATTACAATATTCAATGCAAAGAAGGAAATTGCTGATAGAGCTGGATTGCATTCTCTTAGGAATCCTAGGCCTGCAATTAACGCTACAATTAATGAAATCATAATAAAGAAAGCATAAATTGCATCCCATAGATTTTGTTGTTGTGGGAGTTGTAAAGGATTTGTTATTAATTCTTCAATTGGTATTCCAAGTACTGTATCACTTCCACCAAAGATCGCTGTGTGAATCGCAACCATAACAGCAACTGCACCTGGATCTCCATATCCTAAGAGATATGCTATTCCATAACCGATAAGTAGAAACAATAACTCAAAAATAAAAACAAAGAATTTTACCCCATACCAAAATGATTGAAAATTCCATACCGAACGATCAATTGAGCTTATTACTAAAGCAAATCCACTAATGAATATTGCAGCTGCAAAAATCCTATTTATATTAAGTAGATTCCGCATTCTTCTTA
>JAEOUJ010000123.1 GCA_016839405.1 Candidatus Gerdarchaeota archaeon
ATTCTAATTTCAAACCAAGAAGTATCAAATAAGAATATAATTAAATATAGCACTGATGAAATTGATAAAACTTATACAATTTATCCTGCTTTAAAACCTGATATTACAACAAGTCAAATTCGCAAGATATTTGAAAAAACAATTAAAAAATATACTCCGGAAAGAGTAATTGATATTAAATATGAGCTTATTGAAGTTACACATTTAGCTCGAATATACGAAGTTTCTTTTGTTTTTGATTTTGTTGAAGATTATTTTACAATCCCTTCAGAATTTCTTGAAGATTTAATGGATGAATATGATAAAGCTGTTAACCGAAGTAAAAGAAGTAAAAAATAATTGAAGATATAATTTAATAAAATTTCATATTTTTTTTCTTACTTTTACAAGGATTGACCTTTTAAAGAATTAATCATTTAATTTTTTAGTGATTAAAATGGTAGATGTTCTTAAAAAAGAAATGAATATGACTTTTGATGAAGCAGTTGATCATATTCAAAAAATCCTTCAGGAACAAGGATTTACAGTTTTAATGATAAAATCAATTGATGAAATATTTAAAATCAAACTTGGTATAACTGATTACCCAAAATATACTACAATTCTTGCTTGTGGAGCTAAACTAGCTAAAATGGCATTAGATGTTTCATTTGATGCAGGATTATTATTTCCATGTAGCTTTGTAGTTTATGAACAAGAAGGAAAAATCTTTGTTTCACATGTTTCAATTATGAAAGCAACAGAAGAATTAGGTCTTGCACCTTCAGAAAAAATGGCACCTGTTATCAAAACAACAAGTGAGATGGTCCACGCAGCTTGGGATAGATTCTAATTTCATTAATGTTCATAGCCAAAATATTTGCAACTGTTTAAATCTTTGAATGTTACATAATATCACAATAGGTGTCTAATTAAATGGATAATAGATATAGAAAACGAAGAATAAATTCAGTAATCAGTTCATGGATGTCATTCATCTTTGTGTTATTTTTCTTTTATGTTATTGGTTATTTAGTTATGAGATGGTGGTACTTTGAATGGTGGGTTTGGTTAATTCTTGGTATTTCATTTATTAGTGCATTAGGATCAACATTAAGATTTATTGCTTACAGATCTTCAAATATTCCTGCACAACCAGAAGTAAGATATTATACTCATCAAAATATAAGCACATACACTCCTGAAAACGAATCATTATATAATCAACCAATAACTTCAACAATACCAAAAGAAGCATATATAACAAAATACTGCGCTTACTGCGGATCAAATTTGGAACCAGGTAGCAAATATTGTACAAATTGTGGCGCTCCTGTCCAATAATTTTCTTTTTTTAGGATTAACGATTTATATATCGCTTTGTCATAATAATCTTAAAATTTAAATTAAAAACAAAATATTGATAATAAAAATTACTTGGTGGCTTCTTTATTGAAATGTCCAATATGTAAAAGTAATGATATTAATACACATGTCGTTACTCGAGAACCTTATGATATTGTAACATGTAGCGGGAGTCGTTCAATTGCTTTTAAAACACTTCGAAAATATCGCTGTAATAATTGTAGTTATAATTGGGAAAAAAGTTAATCAAGTAAATCTTATTTCTGATGGAAAAATAGTTGGAGTGTCGCTTTTAACAGCAATCTTTTCTTCAATAATTAGGCCAGAAAATATTACATTATAGTTCTTAGTTAAAGTATTATAATTAATAATGTTGTATTTGTTTGGACCAAATTGATATAAAATATATAATAAAACTTCAGCTAGATCCTTAAAATATGCTCCTTTTAGTGTCTGAAGGATATCAAATTTTTCTCCATTTTCCTTTCTAATAACAAGAAGACTATTCATATCAAAAGGCTTGTAATCTTGCCCATCTTGATAACTTAATTCAATTCTTTCTACAAAATTGCCACATTTTGTACAAGTTGGTTTGAGTTTTCCATTATGAGACCTTTTATAAGCTAAACCTAATTTGCATAGTGAATAGATGTCACAATGATTGCAATAATATGAATCATGTAATTTCCTTTGACTGAAATTTGATATTTTTATCATTCTCTCAAAAACTGGACATGAAAAACAAGGTGAATCACAGTTCAGGAAGATATCTTTCACTTATTTATCCCTCATAATCAAACTTATTTTAGTAATAAGCGCCAATCCTTTATTATTCTTCTATTATTGCGATATTTTTTATTTAATTTGTAAAACAGTTGAGATTTTTAAATTATAAATAATATCAAAGAGGAAAAACTAAGAATAGTTTTATCATTAATCTATCATATATATTTTATAAATTAACAATTGCAAAAGATTTGATGCCTATGTTACATGATTGGATGAATAAAATTTATCTTAAAAATTGTGTGCAAGGGATGGATGAGATCTTACCTGAAAAATCTATTGATGTAATTGTTACTTCTCCTCCATATAATATAGGCATTCAATATAATAGCTATGATGATGATATTCCTTTTGAAGACTATTTGAGTTTCAAAGAACTATTAGCTAAAAGCTGCTATCGTGTTTTAAAAGATGATGGATCTTTCTTTTTCAATATAGGAGATAAACCTTCTGATGAATTTCGATCTCTTGATGTTGCTAAGAAAATAGCTAATTCATTTAAATTACAAAATACAATTCATTGGGTAAAGTCCATAGCAATTCCAGAAAAAGAGATTAATGTTGGTCATTACAAACCTGTTAATTCAAATCGATTTTTAAATAATTCACATGAATACATATTTCACTTCACAAAAACAGGGAAAGTCAAATTAGATAAATTGGCAATAGGAGTGCCTTATGGTGATAAAAGTAATATTGGTCGTTGGAAAAAAGCAAAAAAAGATCTAAGAGATAGAGGGAATCAGTGGTTTATACCATATGAAACTGTACAAGAAAAGAAAAAACATCCAGCTATGTTTCCAGTAAAATTACCAGAAATGTGTATAAAATTACATGGTTTGAATAAAAACAATCCACTAATTGTATTGGATCCTTTTATGGGGATAGGAACTACTGCTATTGCTTCGATAAATCTTGGTTGTATTTATGTTGGATTTGAAATTGATGAAAAATATCATCAAATGGCTCTTAATAATATTAGAATTTGCAAAAAATAAGCAATTTTATTCTTGATATAGTCACAAATTGTGACCTCAATATGAGTCTCAAAAAAGTGAATCCGCTTTATATATGATTGTGAGAGTAGTATATCTAAGAACAACTTTAGGAGAAAGAATAAAAAATGAAATATAAAAAACAAAAAATTAAGGAACAAATAAAAAAGGATAAACAATCGGTTAGAATGAAGATGTTACTTTTAACTGGTCGATATTAAAAAAATAAATAATGGTGATGAAAAAATGAATACAGAAAATATTCCCCCTGGCAAGGTAGTTCAACTGGATGTCGTAAATGATAATCTTGAAATTGGTGATGGAGTCACATTGGTTGCTCGAGATAAAACCATAATAGTAAATGGCACAATTAATTGTAAAGGCAGCCTTACTATTGAAGGTAATCTTAAAACAGTTAGTATACGTTGTAAAAGAGGTTCTTTGGAAGTAGAAGGCTTTTTGGAATCTGAAAAATATATCCGCATAGATAAACGCTTATCTGTAGAAGGATATCTTGTTTCACCTGAAATTTCAGTAGGTGGAACTTTAGATGTTTCTGATTACATTGAATCTAATGAGATTAAAATTGGTGGCACATTAAAAGCCGATGGAAAAATCACTGCAGATACAATTCAAGTCGGAGGAACCTTAAAAGCTCAAGGTGAATTAGAAGTAAATACAATTGCTGTTGGTGGAACATTAAAAATTGACAGCAGAGCTCTTGTAGAAAGCATACGTGTTGGTGGCACTGTTAAAGTTCACTCAGGTAAATTTGGTGAAATTAAAGTTGGTGGCACATTCAAATCTGATGGTGACGTTGAAATTGAAACTATAGATGTTGGCGGTACAATTAAAATTGATGGTAATGGTAAAATTGATACTGGAAGTGTTGGTGGCAGTTTTAAAAGCAGTGGAGATTTAACATTTGGTACAATTAGTGCTGGAGGTACTATTTCCATCGATGGCGGTGGAAACGGACAGGCAATTTCAGTTGGAGGTACTTTATCATCTAATTCTGATCTTACTTTAGATAAGAAATTAAGTGTTGGTGGAACTTGTACAATCGAAGGAACACTTCGTGGTGGTGATATAACCATCGGTGGAGAAATACGTTCACATAAAATTTATGCAGATTATTTCAAAATTGGACGAAGAGGTACTGTTACTGGACCTGTTCAAGCAGAACGCATAGTAATCTCAGAGAAAGCTACTGCAGATGACCTTTATGGCGGAGAAATAATACTTGAAGAACGTTGTAGAGTAAAGAATGTCTATGGCGATTCTATATACATAGAAGAAGGTGTACGCGTTTCAGGTGATATTGAATATTCTGATGAATTCTCTGCTGAAGATGGGGTTATACTAAAAAGTGAGCCTAAAAAAGTGAAAAAATTACCAAGTCTATAGTTTTGTAAGTAAACTACTCATTGTAGTTTTACTTTTTTTTATTTATGATTCTGGTGAAAGCTTTTTCGTATAATATGTTATCTCTTTGTTATAATGATAATTTTCCTTTTCAAAAAGTGCTCTTGATTGATAGTTGTCTTCAGTTATTAAAGCTGCGAATATTTCTATCCCCACCTCTTTCAATGAATTTTCAGCTTCTCTTAATAAATTTGTAGCTATGCCTTCTCGAGTTCGTTCAGGAATAGTAGCCAACCTATTAATCCAACCTTTTCTAGTGTCATGAGAAACAAGCACTGCTCCAACTATTTTGTTATTATCCTCTGCAACTAAAATCCACATATTATCCTTTGACATTTGAGTCACTAATCTCTTTGGATCATCTCTGCCATTTGGTCTAGTAGGTAAGTTTGCTTTTGACCATAATTCTAGTATATTCGGTAAATCTTTTGCTAATGCTTTTCGTGTTTTCATAGAATATTTAACTACTACTGATATTTATAAAAGTGATTATTGAATATTCATTTGTTCAATTATTTCTTGGATATTCTCTTCTAACTCATTTTTTAATTCTGTAATTACTATAGGAACTTCTCCAATTTTTGTAGCAATAGTATCAGCCCATAACCTAATATCTACTGTTGCTTCAGAAGCAATAACTGCAACAATTCCATTTTTTATTGGTTGTACAATTATCCATAAATCTTCATATAATACTTCTCGTAATCTACCTTTATCTTTACCAGTTACAACACTTTCAGATAGATTGTTAATTGCTGTTAATAATCCTGATATTATCATTTTATCAGCATTAAGACTTGAACCTAATTTTGTGTAGATTGGCACACCACTTTCAGAAATGATGAATAATCCTAGAACAGTTGATTCCTTTGGTTTTCTCTCAACTAATTTAAATGATAACATTGACTTAAATTGCGGTAGAATATATCTGAATAAGTTATATCTTTCTAATTCCATCTTACCTTCTATTTGAGCATTGTTGATTAATGATTCTATTTGATCTAAATCTTCCCTCCAAATATCATAATCAATTTCCTTTTCTATACTTCTTACTTGATTCATATCTTCTAAAGAATTTTCAAATTCACCTTTACTTGCTCTTAATAAAGCACGTATTACTAATCCAATAGCTAAAATTTGGTTATGCTTGTTTTCCACAGCTAATTTTACAGCAATATCAAGATGATTTAGTGTTTCATTCAAAAAGGGAGTTTTTTCACTAATGCGATATCTTTGAAGGAAAAGAGCTGCGAGTTGAATATTTGAGGATAAAATAAGATCAAAATCACGTGCTTGTCTAGCTAATTCTAAAGAGGACCTCATATATTTAATTGCATTACTGAAATTTTGTTCAAGCATTTCTAAATATCCAAGTAAATAGTCTAATTGTGAATTTACTGAAATAGTCTGTAATTCTTTTGCTAGATTTTGCATCTCAGAAAGATATGGTTTAGCCTTATCTAATTGTTCTGTTCGAAGATAATAATGAATTAATTCAAAGAGAATGAATGCCTTAAACATTGTTGTTTCTTTCTTTTGAATTTCATAAGCGTGTAGAAATGATTCTTCTGCTCGAGGATCACCAGTTAAATAATACAAATTGCCAATTTCTGTTAGATATAAATAAGGCCATTTCCCTGTTGATTCTTTATATAGCTCTATTGCTTGCTCCATCATATCTCTTGCTTTTATTATTTTACCTTCAATAAGATATGATTCAGATAAATTACCTATAGCAATAGATAAACGATAATTATCATTGTACTTCTTATGCTCTTCAACTAATTTCTCAAAAGAATGGATAGATCTTGTATTATCACCAAAATAGCTTGATATTGCACCAATTAAATTCAAATAATCAGTGAATGACATGTATAATCGATATTTGAAAATATTAGGTTCAATGAAATTAATCATTTCATTTATATTTGCTTCAACACCTGAATGTAATAACCACCAAATAACATTTGTAGCAGCATCTTGTAAACCTCTAATCTCAATTAGATTATTTGTTTTGGGTATTCGTTGTTTAATATATTTAAAAATGGATTTAAGAACAGATGCGTCACCAATTTTTCCATATATCCATGATTTAATGGACATAATAAATGCATTCATTTCCTCATTAAAACTTGAATGATTAATTAAATCTGCAGAAATTTTGTCAAATTTCTCTCTTGTTTCTTGGTAATTTGATGGATCTTCTTGAAAATAGGTTATAAATAATTCAATGAATGGATGTTCAATTTTTTTTAACAATTTTATATAATCATCAGTTGCTTTCATCATAGGTACAAGGTAACAACTTAAAGATGCAAGTTGAAAAGCAATATCATTGATTAAAATTAATTCGTTTTTAATTAATTTGCGTTTTTTTAATTCACTTTGTTTCATTTTTCTTTTTGTTGTTCCTTTTGTTGCACTATCAATTGGCATAGAAAATAATTTGTTTAATTTTTCTTTTTCTTTTAAAACTTCTTTTAAAACCAAGCAAACGCCTTTATGCAAACGATCATTAGGATTTAAATCTGTTTGATGACTAACAGCAGATTGTAAACGATCACGAATGTCAAATGGTAATCGTTTTATAAATTCATCAAAGAGTGCTTGCATATTAATGAATTAGTATTTTTTTACTCATATAAGAATTATTTAACGTGCAAATTTAGTTTTTACAAAATAACTAGCAAGGTTTAAAATAAATAAAATATTTAAATTTCGTTGAATTAATCCAATTATTTTGGTGAAATTATTGAAAATGAATATTGATCAACTTGAGAAATGGACAAACGCTTTTGGTCCCTCTGGTTTTGAATTGGAAGTAGCAAAACTAGTTAAAGATTATGTTACTCCTTTTGCTGATGAAGTTTTACAAGATAGAACTGGTTCAGTTATTTTTAAGAAAGGAGAAAAAGGACCAAAAATTATGATAGCTGGCCATATTGACGAAATTGGTTTTATAATTTCAGGAATTACAGATGAGGGTTATCTTACTTTTAATCAACTTGGTGGATGGTGGGATCAAGTTCTATTAAGTCAAAGAATGGTAATTAAAACAAGGGATGGAACTAAGATAAAGGGTATAATAATTGCTAAACCCCCACATATTCTTGATCCAGAAGAACGAAATAAAGTTGTTACTAAAGATAATATGTATGTAGATGTTGGGTGTAAAAGTAAAGAAGAAGTTGAAGCATTGGGTATAAAGCTAGGCGACCCAGCTGTTCCTGATAGTACTTTTGAATTATTAAAGAGAATTCAGTTAATCGAAGATGAAAAAACTAAAGAAAAGCAAGAGAAAGAAGTTACATTAGCTATTGCAAAAGGTTTTGATGATCGAATTGGCGCTTTTATTATGGCAGAAGCATTAAGAAGACTTAAGGAAGAAAAAATAAGTCATCCAAATCAAATTTTTGGTGTAGCCACAGTTCAAGAAGAAGTTGGTTTACGTGGTGCTAGGACATCAGCTCAATTAATTCAACCGGATATTGGAATAGCTTTGGATGTAGGAATTTCTGGTGATGTTCCTGGAGTAAATAAAACTAATATTACAACAGAAATGTCAAAAGGACCATTAATTTTAGTTGCAGATGGTTCAATGTTACCAAATCCAAATCTCAAACATTTTGTAATGGATGTAGCAAAAGATATTGGAGTAGATCTTCAATTAGGCATTATTGCTAGGGGAGGAACAGATGCAGGAGTTATTCATATTACTGGTATTGGATGTCCAAGTGTTTGTATTGGTGTTGCTACTCGTCATATTCACTCTCATTTTGGAATGTTAGATTTAAATGATGTAGAGCAATGCATTAATCTTATTGTTGAATTAATCAAAAGATTAGATAAAGACACTATCGATTCATTTACCAAAATCTAAAAAAGAGGATTTAACCATTCCTCTTTTTATTTAATATCAGGTTGCATAGAACAAATGCCTAGAAATCGCACTCTTGGAAAGATAGACTCAACAGGTGCACATGAAGGTATTTTAAGAAATATAATAATTGTTAACTTTTTTTATCGTATTTTTAGCGAAAGTTTTCGAACATTAATTGTTCCTTATTCTGAAGATAAACTTATGCTCTCTGATTTTGAATATGGATTAATGCTGTCTGCTGGTCAATATGCTGCAATGGGAATAATCTTCTTTTTAGGCTATATTGTAGATATTCAGTTCAAGAAAATAACAATGATTATTGGATTGATTTGTACTGTATTAGCTGCTGTATTGTTTACAAGAGTGGAAGGTGTTTTTGGTTTAACGATATTTTTCTATTGCTTATATTTTATAGGTCAATCCCTTATGATGTTATCAACAAACACTTTTGTAGCTAATGAAACTAAAAAAGGTGAAAGTAGAACAACAGGATTTTCTTATATAATGTTCTTCAGGGGATTAGCTGCTACAATTGCACCAATAACGTGTACATATTTATTACTTCTTCTTAATTATGAATGGGTGTTTACAATTATGGGAAGTTTTGGATTGATAGCTCTGGTTTTAGTTTTTACATTAAGACTAATTGTTGAAGACACTCCAAAAGATGAAATAAAATACGCTGAAAAACTATCTGAAAGCAGTGGTGATGATTTTCATAAAGTTCAAGAAATGACAAAGGGTAAAAGATCTATTTTAGGCGTTCAGATAAGTTTTGGTTTGGGTAGGGGGCTCATGGGTTTCGCTAGTGGCGTAGCAATACCTTTTGTTGGATTATATATCTATGATGTTTTTAATTTAACAGAAATACAATGGGGTTGGTTAAATACAATTAATTGGATGTTTCTAACAATTGGTTATATTTACATGGGATCAATTGCTG
>JAEOUJ010000124.1 GCA_016839405.1 Candidatus Gerdarchaeota archaeon
ATAGATCGCAAGCTGTTGAAAAAGACTTCAAACATGTTATACCTCTTAGAGATAGAATACTTGAAATGATAGCAAAGTCTTATTTTCAACATGCAACGGATAAAGAATTGAAAGCTGCACCATTAAAATTTAGCAAGAATCAAATTGAGAGATTAAGATATAGTCTACAAAAAGGTTCAATTCCTTTTAGCAAAATTTATGATACAATTTTAGAACGAAATCAAGAAAGAGATGCGATTTTTACTCATTTAATTAAATATCGTTATCCTAGAATTGATCGTAAAGTATCAATTGATATTCGTAGAATATTAAAGATACCAAATAGCGTACAAGACACTAATGGTCGGATATGTTGTAAAGTTGATATAAATAAAATTGAAAATTTCTTTCCAGAAAACGCTCCATCAATTTGGGAAATATTTTCATGAAAAGAAATCTTTTGTTATTTCTGTGACACTTCCCGGTTCGTATTTTAATAATTGTGTATTTTCCCTTATCCATTGAGGAAGAAATTTAGAAGTATAACTCTGTGCAAATCTATGATCAAGAAAGATAATTAATCCTTTATCATTTAATGACCGAATAGGTCTACCAGCAGCTTGTGAAGCTCTACGTATTGCTGGTATAACGTATCCATATTCTCTTCCCTTCTTATTGAATTGTTCATCTAAATAATCAATTTGTGATTGTATTCTTGTTGTTGGTTTTGCATAGGGAATTCCAACAATTATACATGTATTCATTTGTTCTCCTGGAAAATCGGCTCCTTCAGAGCTGCGACCACCTAAAACACCCATTAAAGCTGCTCCACCCTTATTTGCACAACTCTTAAATTCATTAACAAGACGATCATTTCCTGAAGCAGTCATCTTACTTGTTTCATAAAAGAGTGGTTTAGCTATTTGTTTTTCAATACCAGCATCTAAAAGGCTTTCAAGGACAACATATGAAGCTGTAAATATCCCCGTATTAGTGGGTGTGTTATTAACTGCTTCACCAATAATTAGACACATTTTCCTATAATTCTCTGGAGTACGATCACTCAATTTTGTACTTAGATCCGATATAATATATCCTTTTACATTTTTTTCATCATAAGGTGAGTCTAAAACTTCTGTAACTAATGGTAAAGTATCCATACCAACAATCTTTGAATAAGCATCTATTGGTTCTATTGTTCCTGAAATATGAACACTATTGTATACATGTTCAAATACATTTTGAGTTGTAAATCGTGCATCCATCGATACAACCTCAAATCTTACACCCCATCCTTCTCCTCGTGTTT
Source organism: Candidatus Gerdarchaeota archaeon (assembly GCA_016839405.1). The sequence continues at coordinate 1,289 of JAEOUJ010000124.1, forward strand.
TATAACTAGATACTAGGTGGAGAAATTCTGGTCTTGAACGTGTAACAATAAATTTCCGCATAAATTGTCCAATTCTATGGAGATATGATCTCGGAGGTTTATCGCGAGCTAAATAGCTGTGCTGAATTTTCATTCCTGCACTGATCATTTTTTCTGTATAATCTAAATCGATTGTTGCTCCAACTTCTCGAGATAATTCAAAGAGAATATTTCGTGCATCAATTTTTTTCTCAACTTCCATATGTTCACGATTTTGTTCTAATAATGCTTCCAATCCTCGAATTATTCTTAAAAATTCAGTTCTACTAAATGCTTTTACTTCTTTTAATGCTTGCCGTACAGAAAAAATACTCAATTGATCACTTGAAATATCTATTGAGGTATCGATAATATTATGACACTCATCTACAATTAATAAAATTTCATTCATTCCACGAGAGACTTTATTCATGAAAATTTCACGTATATTTGGATTAAACACGTATTGATAACTCGCTGCAACAACATTAACATCTTCTATCACCTTAAGTATTAATTCATAAGGACAAATTTTACTTTCATCACATAGTTTTTGTATATCAGTACTTGTAGCAGGAGTATCTTTGAGAATCTTTATTGTATTTTGTAAATGTGGAAGTCTTTCATTCATACGATTATGATATTCGCATTTTCGCAACTTCTTAAGCTGACCACACAGTATTGCAGCTGTAGCAGAATCATCTGCGTGTTTTTCGACTAAAGGATGAAGGCACATTTCACGCCTTCCCCTAATTGATACTCCACTTACAGTTGATTTTTTGCCTATTTCTTTTAATTCAGTTATAACACGGTCAGCTTGTTTATTTGTTCTACAAACATGTATAATTTGTAATTGCTTTTCTCGAGCAATAGGAATGCAAGAAGTTAGTGCTGCAATAGTTTTTCCTAATCCATTTGCCCCTTCAACAATAACATTTTTTCTTTGTTTTAAAGCAGAATATGTTGTATAAATTAATTTATCTTGTACAGGTCTAATATTCTTGTATGGAAATATTTCTAACACTTCATCAGGAATACGAATAATACTCATTCTTGGAAAAGCCACATGTTTTTTTTTTTGAAGTAAAAATAGTTAACTTATTTATTTTTAATCTTTGTATTATCTTCAAGAATTTTATTGCTATAATTTTCATTCTTTTGAATTAAAAATGAGAAAAAACTTCACGCTATTTAACGTGAAGTAGTTTAATAATTAAAGATCTAATTCACATTGACAGATGGTGCCAAGTAAATCAAATTTAATTGGTTTATATTTATCCGATTTAATGTCATTTTCATCTGTGTAAGCAATTTGTAACATATTGATGTGTTTCTCCTTGCAAACCTCGGAAATTTTTCGCAGCATTTGTTTCATATAATCTTCGCTTTTAGCTTGAATTGCAAAAATTCTAGTAATAGATGGTACAAGAAAATTCTGAACCATTATTGAATAAGCATTTACTTTACCATTGTCGACAAGCACAAATTGTCTTTTATAGATATTATCTGGAATACCTTCAAATTGTTCCAAAATATTCTTAGCTCTTTCTTCGTCCACACCAAATTCTTCTTTAATGATTTCAATTACATCATTGAAATGCTTTTCTTTATCAAAATCGATTACTTTATCATATGAAACATTTGAATCAATTTTCTTTATATTAATAGAGAAAAAATAATTAGTGCTAATAATATTGTATCCCCATTTCTTTGCTACATTACTATCTTGTACTGTTCTAACTCCAAATGTTGACAAAACTTTCTTTACATCTTTGGTTTTAAGAACTTCAATTGCTTTATTAAATAACAATTCCGAAACTTTTTCATAATGTTTCTTTAAAACTGTTGGTGGTGTTAGATTAGCTTTTTTAACGCCATCTTCTGTTTCTTCTAATATCCTTGCTGTTAGAAAACCTATCATTTCATTGTCTTTGAAAGCATATAATCTTGTTTCTGGATCAAAACCTTCTTGTGTGTAAATTTCTTTCAATCGTTCAGCAGCTGTTTGATGTGGTTGTATGAAAGATTTAGCTACATCCTTTCCAATTTTCTCCTGATCAATTTCAAACCCTTTTTCATATGATTTGATAACATATTCAGTCATAGATTCACTACCCAAATAAAAATTATAGAATGTTTTTACTTTGAGTGGTTATAAATATTCTTATTAAATTGAGAAAATATACTCAAAAGATTGAGAAAAAATATTATTAATACTAATTGCCAAAATTTAAAGTTCATTCTAAATAATCAAATATTTTTGTTTCTTTATGTAGAGGAATTTGTAGCTCTTGAAATACTTTAGGAAGAAAATCAAATCGTGTGACATACAAACTTATAGTTTTGGCTATTTGCTCACGTAATGGAATGCCCCGTATACGTTTATGTTTCAAAAAGAAATGATCGGAAACTTTACGATAACTGAAATGAGCATCTTTTGTTAAACATAAAATCCCTATAAATTGATCATTAAGTGTGATTTTTTTTCTCTCCCATTTATTTTTTGGATTTTTCAACAGAATTTTCTCTAAAGAATATTGTATTAAATAACTGGTAATTTGTTTACAAAATTCCATTTCCTTTTTACGACTAACGCCACCCCAATCTTTTACCTCTACTATTATATGATAAAATTTTTTGCCTATTTTCTTTAAAGCTAAGATATCCATTCGGGTTTCATTCTGCAATCTAACTTCTTCTTGAATTGCAAAGCCGTGATCTTTTAGAAAACAAGCAACTTCTTTTTGAGCTAATTTCCATTTTTCTGATAACAATTTTATCCTTCAATAATTTTATTCTTTATATCTGAGATAATTTTTCTAAAGTTTGAATTATATTTGAGTCTATTGTTTCAATGAATTTCAATGCATCATCTAATTCTGTAGAACGGTATATTAAAGCAACAACTAATCGACGTTTTGGATCTTTCATTAAAGGCTGAACAGAAAAT
>JAEOUJ010000125.1 GCA_016839405.1 Candidatus Gerdarchaeota archaeon
AATGTAAAGATCTAATCAAAATCTATGCAGATGAGAAAAATCGTGTACGAGTTCCTGCACTTCGTGGATTAGAAATGACCATTTATAAAGGAGAAATTGCTCTTGTAGTTGGTCCTAGTGGTTCAGGCAAATCTACTCTACTAAATATTTTGGCAGGTAATTTGAAACCTTCCGCAGGGCTTGTTATGGTTGGTGATACAGATATAGCCAAATTCACGCGCGCTGAAATGGTTGATTATCGCCGTAGAAGAGTTGGTGTTGTTTGGCAGCTACCACAAATGAATCTTGTTTGGGAATTATCAGCGTCACAAAATATTCAAGTTCCAATGAGAATTCTTGGTCTCCCAAGAGAGGAAAGAATGAAACGCACAAAAGAATTATTGGAAGAAGTAGAATTATTAGATAGAGCTCAACATAAACCAACCCAATTATCTGGTGGAGAAATACAACGGATTTCGCTAGCAGTTGCCTTAGCAAATAAACCAGAGCTTGTTGTACTTGATGAACCAACCGGAGAACTTGATTCTCAAACCTCAGTTAAAATTGTTAATTACTTTGAGAAAATAAACAAAGATCTTGGGGTTACTATGATTTTAGCAACCCATGATCGCCGTTTAATCGCCAGAGGTTATCGTACATTATTACTTGTAGATGGAAGAATCACTAGTGTTAGACGTGGATTTGCTGATAGGAAAAATATTCCTGTCTTTGTTGATACTTTTGGTTCTTTACAAATACCAGAAAGTTTAACAGAAGTTTTTCAATCTCGAGAAGATATTTTACTTACACAGGAAAGTGAAGAAATCTTCAAATTAACCGTACCTAAGAAATAATGATTACAAAAAAATTTTTTTGTGATTGTTATATTTTCTCTCTTTTTAATCAATCTTGTCAAAAGAAGGGGAGTTTATATTTAATTTTCAATATCATTATTTACTAAATATCTAAAGGAAGATCTAATTGTGGGTTTTTTAGCTAGACTTTTTGGTAAATCGGATAGGAAAGTCAATATAGCAATGTGTGGATTAGATAATGCTGGAAAAACATCCATACTAAACTATCTCAAACAAGGCGAACCAAATGAGACCATTGCTACTATGGGTGTAAATCATGAGAATTTTAGTTTGGGTAAGCTATCATTATCAGTAATGGATCTTGGTGGACAAGAAGTTTTCCGTCAATTTTGGCCAACTTATATTGAAAGGGCAGATATTCTTATTTATGTTGTTGATTCCAGTGATATTAAACGATTGCCTCTTGCTAAAGAAGTATTTTATAATGCGATTTATAACTACTGTAAACCTGAAATCCCTATTTTAATTTTAGCAACAAAACAAGATCTTAGCAATATTTGTTCACTTGCTTATATTATTCATCTTTTTCAGCTTACTAGTATGTTTGAACGAACAGTTCATATTCAAAAGACAAGTGCAATTAGTGGAGTAGGAATTTATGAAGCATTTCAATGGATTCATGATCATGTTATTGCTTCTAAAACAAGACGAGGAACAAAATCCATTACTCCTTTAACAGCACCAAAGCCTACTTAGAATGAATTTAATCATAAATTAATTAGATTTTTAATCAACTCACTTGAAAATAGCTATTACAATTCATATTTGCTATAGTAAAAATTATTAATTCAAATGACTTAATATTAATACCATCATTTCCCTTGGTGAATATTAAAATGAGCGGTTCTGAATCTGGCAAAATTAGCATTAGGAAATTTATTCCAGAGGAGAGAATGGAACTAAGGGAATACCTTGCTAAGGTAGGGATTAAAAACATCGATAAACATACTATAATTTTAAATGGTTATCGAGTACAAAATAATCAATTTGATCAATTAGTAGAAAAAGATGATGAAATAATCGTTCTACCAATCCTAAAAGGTGGTTAAAGCACCCCAACTCTTTTTCTTAAACATAATATCATCTAATCTTTTATTATATATTTGAATAAAAACCATGCAGATATAGTTAATCCTATACCAATAATGCCGAATATTGCATTTACCCACATTTTTTCTCCTACACGACCTACTAAAGCCATAAAGAATAGTATTGGTCCAATTAAAATAAAAGCCATACTAAAAGCCATAGCTGTTCCCATTCGTACAACAACACGACCAAATCCAGGAAACATTTCTGCTTTTGATTGTGATTTTTTCTTCCGACGTTTTTTAACTCGTTCTTTTGTTTTGAATGTCTGTGCTACTTTTTCTGCTGTTCGCTTTTGAATCATATCTTCTTTTTGCATTTCTAAGATTAAATCATCTTTTTCATCATCTGTTAAAGCGGAGAAATCAACTTCCTCATCAGCATTATCTTGTTCATCAATGAATTCTTCTTCAGATGTTTTGTTGGAGGTCATTTTCATCAACAATCCATTAATAAATAATTCAAAACTTTGTTAAAGTATGTTTTTATTCATAGAAAAAATATATTTGGTTCATTACGAAAAGTAGTTCTAATAAGTATAATAGAAAGAAATATTTAACAAACCAAATAAGTAGGAATTTTAGTGAGTATTTAATTAGATAATATTTGGATGTGTAAAATCCCTTGAAAATAGTTCCAGATACAAGCGTAATTATTTCAAAATTAATTGTAGAAGAAATACTTAGTCTTAAAGATAAAATAGAAGAAGTGATTATTCCAAGAATTGTAATAAGTGAAATTGAGAATATGGCTAATAATCACAGAGCTAAAGGTTTTGATGGATTAGAAGAATTAAAAAATCTTAGATTTGAATGCAAACATCATGGGATAAAAATTACCCTTGCTGGAGAGAGACCCATTTTAGATGAAATTAAGCTTGCATCCTCTGGTGAATTAGATGCAAAAATACGTGACATTGCTCGAGACCATAATGCAGTAATATTTACTGGTGATAAAATTTTGGTGTCGATGTGTGAAATTGAAG
>JAEOUJ010000126.1 GCA_016839405.1 Candidatus Gerdarchaeota archaeon
CAACTGATTCGTTGATTACTTTCTTTCCATCTTTATTTATTGGTTTCCAGTCTAAGTCCTTTTGTATTTGTGAAATGTCTAAAACCCTTGTGTTTCCATATCGCATAACTCTGTGTCTTGTTGTGGTCGGTTTTCCTGTTCCCTTTATTTTTGCTATTATTTCTTTTACCCAAGTGTAAAACATAGCAAACCATCTAGGGAGATTTGGGATTTTTGTTTCAATATTCATTGCTTTCATATGTTCATACCAATAATCTTTCTGGGAAATATCAAAGCTTTTAACATTATATGATTTACCATTACAAATATCATTAAATCCTAATTCAATTAAAGATCTAGCAGCATCATTTACTGAAATACCTGAAAATAGATTCTTACCATTACCAACCATTTTAACTTTATTATCAAAAAAAGCTTGTACAACTCTAGGTGTTGTTAGTGTATCTCCTGAACCTAAAATCATTGGAAAGCGAGCTACTGTAACAGGAATATTATTTTTCTTTGATAATTCCCACACTAATTTTTCTGCTATAACTTTAGATTTATGATAATCAGTTGTTGGATCGAAACGTTGATTCTCTTTCATAGGTTTAGGTTTTACTTTATAACCATAAACACCCCATGTACTTACAAAGATAAATTTCTTGGCTGAAGATTCCTCAGAAAATGCATTAAATAATGATTCAGTACCTAAAACGTTAACACTATTTAGAACTTCAGGAGCTGATTGATCTAGGACTACTGCTCCTAAATGAAAAACCAGTGATTTATTTTTAACTGCTTTTTTTAGAGATTCTGGGTTAGTTAAATCTCCAACAATTGGTTTAACTCCTAGTTTAGTTAAATTATCTATATTGCTTTTTTCTCTAACTAGAACATAAATATCTTCTACATTAATTCCTAACTTTTGATGATTTTTCACTAATTCTTCTAAAAGTGTATTACCAACAAAACCTGTTCCCCCTGTAATTAGAATTGCCATTCAACTATCACCTGACATTTAAATTTAATTTTAGAAATATTCTATTATTATACTTTTTAAATTCTATTTATACTTATAAAATGCAATACATCCAATATATAATTTTATGTATCCAAATAAGTTATAAAAGTGGAAGATAATACTTTCTAGGTTAAATACTTAAATAATCATATAATAGTTATGTTAGTAAGTTAAAAATTTGATAATAATTTAATATGGAGGATAAAGTGTTGTCACAATATGAATCAACCCCAGCAAGATTTGGTTTGCCAATTCTAGATGCTTCACTTGGTGGAGGAATACCAAGAGGTTCTGTGGTCTTGGTCGAGGATGAAATTGGTGTTGAAGCTGATTTATTGACTTTACATTTCCTAACAGAGGGATTGCGAGCGGGAGAAACAGGTTTCATTCTAAGTACTGAACATCCATTCAAATACTATGATGATAATTTACGTGTTCTTGGAATAAATGCTGAAGTATTATTAGATACTGATAGAATGGTGTACATTGACGCCTTTTCAAATCCTTATGGATATTCAGATATGCGATCACAATTTAAGAATGTAGTGAATAATATTACTCAACCAAGAGTGGTAAGTGAATCTATACGACGTGCTTTACTTCACACACAAAATCAGAATATACCTTGTCGAGGTATAATTGATAGTGTTTCAGCAATTATGCTTGCTAGTGATAATGTGAGAACTGCTTTATCTTTTGTACAGAATAGAATAGCTTCAAACAAAGATGATGGAACAGTTACATTAATGACATTACATAGAGATATACATAATGATCATGATTTGAAAGCTTTAGAGCATTTGGTTGATGGTGTTATAGCAATTACAGCTGGTGATGAAACTTTTAGTACTGTCAAAATTATTAAATTACGAGGTTCATATACCTACAGTAAAAAACCCATGGCAATGACTGTTTCAGCTGGTCAGTTGTCTATAATAGAATATCAATGAACTATTAGGGAATATTTATTCCCTTCTCAAAATATTTTTTAAATTAGGGTCTTATTTTTTTGAGACTTAAGTGGTTTTATTTTAAATTAAAGGATTAGAATTTGTTATTGGTTTAAGGCTAATAGGTTCTACTTCATATAAAACAGATTTAGCTTTTAACCTCGAAGGTTCTGTAATTCTACCAAAAGAAACTGTTAATACAATCAACCATTCTAATGATAAAATAAAATTGAATCTTTCCCAAAGACGGAGAATTCCTTCCCAAAATAGTAAAACAACACCAGCTAAAATTAAAGTTTGCCACCATGAGGATGAATTACTAAATACAGATGGGAAACCAAATGCCATTTGTAACCAATATCTTGGCCCCATTTCAAATGCTTGAAATGCATAAACAGATAAAGCCAAAATTCCATATCTTCGAAAAGGAGTTGTATATTTTTTATAATTAGATAGCCTACTTTCTGATCCTCGAAATTCGAAAATCCAAAGCAGAAAAATAGTCACTAATATTTGAATGCCAGTTTCTACAAGATATAATGGAACACCTGGTCTAAGAACAGTAAAATCAAATTCTCCAAAGATAGGTGTTAACGGTGCTGAAGAATCAATTGAAAAAATAATGAAAATAACTCCTACAATTGTTATTAATCCCCCACCAATTGAACCTAAAGAAAATAATCTTTTATCAAGATTTTCTTGTCCTAGAGCAGTACCTATCATTGCACCAAAGAAAGCAGTTGCCATAAAAGGAAAAAGAGGTTCAACTTTACCAGTAAGAACAGATAAACAATATCGTACTATATAATCATATAGATTGAAAGGTCTTAGCTGATATTGATTACTTGGCCATCCTTCATAAATAAAACCTGCTATATCCCATAAGACAGGAGTTAAAACAATTACAGCAATTCCTAAAATACCTAGTATTACTATATTCCTTCGAACTTTTTTAATTCCATCATTTTGTAACATAAAAAATTGAACTATTGCTAAGATAATAATTGCATAACCTATCGCATTTAAGGTTTCCATTTCAAATATATTGTGTAAACCTTTATCCCAAGTAGTATTATTTATCCCCAATCGTAATAGGTAACCAAAAGACCCATAATAACCTATGAAAGTTTCAACTAAAACTGCGATTATTGATAGAGCAATACCAGTAAGAATTTGATATCTTAAAATTTGGTTAATTGGCTTCCCTTCTCTTGCTTTTTTATATAGAGAAAATGTATTTACAATCATTGAAATCAACAAAAATAGACCCGCAAAAGTACTCAAAAAAGCTAAAATTCCAACTGAACCAATAATATAGAAAGGTTTTGATAATAACACTTCAAAATCAAAAGCCCAACTCTCATTGTAGACATGTTCAATTACATGTACAAAAATCATCATAAAAATAGCAAAACCCCTTAAGAAATCAAGTGTGATAATTCTCCTCAATGAAATCCATTAAAGGTAATCTACAGGTAATTTAAATTAATTGGTGAGAAAAATAAAATGATTAGTAATTAATTAGAAGCAGATTAGTTGCCAAACATAACCTCCCTTCTGAATATGACCAACAATCCATCCCTTGTCTTGTAAATATCTAATTCCACGATAAACACTTTCTGCTGATGCGCATGTAATACACTCATCTTCATATTCTGGTGTAAGTGCTAATTTTACAATTTCATTTGTAGAGAGACAAATGCATTTTGAAAGAATTCTGAATACGCAAATCACTTCAATACGAACATCACTTTCGTAGAGTTCTCTCATTTTTTGTTCTATGATGTTGGGATTTGTAGATTTTTTTAATGGTTTATCCAATATTACACACTCAAATGAAGACTATTCATTGATTATTAATTGCCACCTATATCCACCTTTCCCTAATGAGGATTTTATAAAACCATACTTTTCCATTTTTTTAACTGCTCTAAGGAACGAATCACCTGAAACACAACCAGTACATATTTCTTCAAATTCTTCTGTTGTTGCTAATTCTAAAATCCTTTTTGATGTAATGTTATTTTCTTTTCTTAGAATTTGATAGATGCAATTCGTATCTTCGTCTTCTATTATTCTTTGATCCATTTTTAAAAACTACCTGCCTTGTTTCTCAGGTATTCACCTTATATCTGTTGTTAAACAATTAGAATAAAAATCCTACGTTTAATCACAAATTCATTGATTATCAATAATTTTTATTATATAACTGAAGCAATTATTCAAATAGAATTATAATATTCTCGCTTTTGTGATTTATCATTGGAATGGTTGGGAATACTGGAAGCATTTGGTAACATGATTTTCTCAAGTATTGCTACTGTTATATATAAATCACAAGGAAATCGTATTAAACCTGGCTTGATGCTGGTAATACAAACAACAGTTTCAGCAATTGCATTTCAAATCATTAATGCAAGTATGGGCAATTTTCGAGAAATGTTTAAAATACCAGTAAATGCTTTTATTGCTTTTGTATTTGCAGCTATTTTAGGTATTGTTATTGGTAATTTTATTTATTTAATTAGTTTAAATTTAATTGGTGTTTCTAAAGCATATCCAATAGCTATGACTTATCCATTGTTAACCTATCTTTTAGAAATAATGTTTCTAGGAGGAACTTTTAATTGGATGAAATTTTTAGGTATAATTTCAGTTATTGTGGGAGTTATTTTTATATCAATCTCAAAAATTAATGAAAATAATAATTTAAATGAATTAAAAAATGAAATAAATGAAAAGGAAAAAGAAATTTCAGATATTGAATCAAGTGATGTTGATCATAGAAATTTCATGACTAAAATCAATACTAATAAAACTCTTCTTGGTATAATTTTAGCATTATTAACTGCTATAACTTGGGCGTCAGGAACGACTTTAATTAAATATGCTTTAAATCAAACTGAAGTTGATATAATTCCAATAAATAGTGCTAGAATGATATTTTTAGTGCCATTTGCTTTAACACTATTTTTTATAACAAGGAAGAAAAACAATGTGGAAAAGAAAATAACAGGGAAATCAGTTTCATTAGTTGCATTAGGATCATTATTTGGATTAGTTATAGCAAATATCGTTTATTTAATGGCACTTGATTCAGTTGGTACTTCTACAACAGCAGCTATAGCAGCTTCTGGACCTTTAATTTCTACTCCACTATCAATTTTGTTTCTAAAAGAAAAGATAGATTGGGAAATAATTAAAGGAACAATTTTAACAATTATTGGTAATATTCTTGTAATTTTATTAGCATAATTTAAATTACTGTGATGATTATATTGAAAGTTTGAGAATATCCTTTTGTTCCATTTATTGAATCTATAAAGAAGAGATCAAGTATGTCTAAATATATAGAATTGCTAAAAAATAAATACGAACCAAAAATTAAAGATGAAAGCACATTGGAAGAATATATCAAAGAATTAACTGAATTAGTTTATAGATTTCAAGATGAAAACCAAATTGATAATTTATCAATCCTTATTCAGTTATTTGAAAAATTAATGAATGATTATTCTTCAAATAAACTATTACAAGCAAATTATGGTCAAACAGTGGTTAATAGTCTTCCATTATTTTTTGCAGAGGGAACTCCAATAGAATCAATTAAAATAATTAATAATTTAAGATCCTATGCTTATAGGAATAACAATAAAATACTCATTGAATTTTTAGCTATGACTTTAACCAATGCAATTTATGATTTTAGTTTGATTCGTAAGATTAACTCTATAAGAGAATTTGGCATGGAATTAATAGATTTGGCTAGGAAATATCCTGAAGAAGAAAAAATCCAGATTGCTTGTGCTAAAGGTTTAATGAATGCGACTATGTTCTTCTTACAAAATAACGATAAAGAAGCAGCTTCGATTTATTATCAACAATTAATTAAAATAATTGATAATCATCCTGGTAACGATATGGTTGATTCAATGCATTTGATTCAATTAAAAGAGTATTTTAAATAAATGATTTTTTTAATCAATTGTAATTGCTTGGAAATTAAAAGTAATCATTAGCAAATTAATACTAATTCTATTTCTGTATCCAGTAGAAGTATAAATCGTAATTGGTCCAGTTCCTTTATTTAGTGTAATCTCAAAATCATCACCTGATGCAATATCTGGATTATTATCAATAAAACCATGAATTGCGGGATTTAATTCAGCACTTGTTTTATTTATAACTAAATGATAAGTTCCAGAATTTAATCCTCGTAGTGATTCTAAAGCTGAAAAGCGCATAACAATTACTGAGACATCAATAGTGCCATCTACACCAGTGTCTTTAATTAGTATAAATAAACGGTAATATAATTCCATATAATAAACATCTGAACTTGGTCGTTGTAAAGTGATTGTTCCTGGATCTATTTCTCCAAGCTCTGTAACAGCTGGTGGGTAATATGGGCTTCCTTTTAAAAATTCAATTATATTTCTTCGGATTATAGGAGTCTCACTTGGAATGGTAATCCTAGCAATTCCATAATCTAAACCAGGAATTGGAAGATACATTGTTCCATTAACAAAAGCTCGGAAATTCATGCCTAAAGAACGGAATTCTAAATCTCCTGAAAATGCATCTACTTGTAATGTTCTTGAAGCGCCAATACCATCATAAAACATCGATTGAATTGCTGCGTCCATTTTTGTAAGAAATAAAGCTGACGTTGAGATTGCAGCATTCATTCTTCCTCTATCTATTGTAGGTATAATATAAACATATGTCAGTGAAATTGATGTAACCATTATACTTGTTATTAATAATGTAGATACGATACTTGAAACACCTTTTTTATCTCGAGATATTTTTTTCAAGAGCATTTGTTTCACCGACAATTGTATCAATGGATATATTACTTATTTATCTTACTCAAAGGTTAAAATGTTTCTGTTATGGATATTGGGTATTAAAAAAAGAAAGGGGGAATCCCCTTAAAGCATTCAATATTGACCAATAGTTCCTTTCTTACGGAGAATCTTTTCAATTGATGCAAATGATTTGATTCCAACAATTATTATTATAATGCTTAAACCAATTAATGCTCCTAAATATGCTAGAGTCATCCAATTTGTACCAAACATTATAGCATTTCGAAATCCTTCAATTCCATAAGTAAATGGATTCCCATAAGCAAGATATTGTAGATATGTGGGCATTGTAACAATAGGGTAGGTTACTGGTGTAATTATTTCGATTAGTATTTGTATGAACATTACTGCTCTATAACCTTGTTTTTGCCATAAGACAAAACCACTTAGCACCATTGCTAAACCTTGTATTAATAATATTGATACTAAAAGGAATATCAAAGCAACAATCAAATCTTTGAAAGCAAATAATCCCCAGTACCAATAAATTATGATTCCAAGTTGTAGCATTAATCCAACACTATTATGCATTATACTTTTCAATGCATTACCAAAGATTAATGACATTCTGCTAATAGGTGTTACATATATAATTTCAAATGTTCCTGTCCATTCTTCCCGTCGAATACCGTATGCTGTGCTCCATAATGTAATATCTATGAACATATTGAATACCAATCCTAGTGATGTAAATACCCAAACATCACTTGTTCCAGCAATTTCTTGTAGAACTTCACTATATCTACCACCTATTAATGCTGAGCCATAGATTAGTTGAGGAAGTAGCCATAAGATTGGTGCTACTGCAAAGTAAAGTAGAGACATAGGATATCTAAGTTCAATTCGCCAACGTTTTTCTGCTAAAGCCCAAATAGCTCTAAGTTCATCTTTGAATTTTTGCCTTCTTGATTTTCTATTGTTTGATGTTTTGGTAGTCATTATTTTCACCTTAGAATGCTCCTAAATCTCCATGTTTGAGTGTTCTTTTTTCTGCCAAATGAAATATTAAATATCCACCTAGCCAAAATAACACATCGAGTCCAATTAATATACCAACCATATATAACATGCTAGTAATTGAATCATTAGCCATGAATAATGCTCGGATAGACATTAGACCCCAGGAAAATGGAAATGCATAAGCAACCCATTTTGCCCAATTTGGCAAAACATTAGCAGGATAGCGAATAGGAGAACAAATATACAATACATTATCTACAAATTCCGTTAAAACTCCTGGTTCTTTGAACACAAGAATAATTCCTGCAAATGCAAAGCTAAATCCGTATAAACCTATAATAACCAATACTAGAACAATTAATGTTAGTATTGCATCAACAAAGGTTATTTGCCAACTAACAAAAATCGTTAGTAAAGCAAACTGACCTATGATCTCTATTAAAGACCAGATAGTACTTCCTAAAGATGCACCAATCATTAAATTGATTCTTGATATAGGTGCTAACCAGATAAATTGCAATGTTCCAGAATGTTGTTCCCATCTTAAAGCATTGCCTGCACCCCAAATTGCTGAATCCAATATATTCCACAATAGGGCACCAATAAAGATGAATTCTAAGACATTAGCTGTACCAGTTAGTCGCTCAAAGTTCTCACTTTGTAATGCTGCACCTAATAGTGCTTGTCCTTGAAAAACAAAAGGAATTAACCACATCATAGGCATAAGTGTCCAGAATATTATTTCCCAGGGGTATCGAAGTATCATTAGAACTTCTTTCTTTGTTATTACTAAAATCGTTTGAAGAGTGTTTTTTAATCTAAGTAACCAATTTCTAGGCTTATCATTTGTTTTGAGTTTAATATCTGGTATTTCTATTTGTTTATCAACAACACTAGTATCCACTAGTATAGCTTCTTCTTCTTCTTGTATTGATTCATAGGGCGTTTCTTGTATTTTGATTTCTTCTTTTATAGTTGTCACTTTTTTCACCTTATTTGATACCCTCAATCCGGAGGGGACGTCCTGTTTTCAAATTTGTAATTCTGATATACTATTCATCTAAACCATCAGCTTCATCCTCAAGTTTACGACCAGTTAATTTGAGAAAAACATCTTCAAGTGTAGCTGATTTCAAAGCAAATTCATCCACTTTGATATTTGCATTGTAAATGTATTGCAATACATCACTTGCTATATCAGAACCATTTTCAATTACTATATCAGTAAAGTAGAACTCATCTTCCTTCTTTGAAGTGATAGTTCCAATATTAGGTAAATCCTTGAATAGTGTTTTTGGTACGGCTTGCCGCGTTTGTAGATTTAGAATGTGTTTTTGTTTCATTCCTAATTTTAGTCGCTCAGGAGTATCAAGAGCAATTATTGAACCCTTATTTATTAGAGCTATACGATCACAGAGCTCATCTAAAATTCTCATATCATGAGTACAAAGTAGAATTGTTTTACCTTGCTTTTCCTGTAGTTCTTCTTTCAAAAATTTGCGGAATTCTTTACTCGCTCGAGGATCCAATCCTCTTTCTGCTTCATCAACAAGTAATATCGGAGGGTCATGCATTAAGGCACGACAAAATGCAACTTTCATCTTTTGACCAGTGCTAAGATTTTGGACAAGCTCATCCTTTTTATCCTTGAGTTTGAATCGACCAATTAATTCTAATGCTCGTTTTTCTGCTTCCTTTTTAGTTAAGTGATAAAGCCTACCAAAAAAGACTAAATTTTCAATTGGAGTCATTTTCCAGTAAAGCGAACGTTCTCCACCAGTAACCAATCCTATTGATGAACGTACTGGTGTTGGATTCGTTCTAACATCATGTCCATTTACTTCTATAGTTCCAGTATCTGGCAAGACTAATGTTGAGATGATTTTTGTTATAGTAGTTTTTCCAGCACCATTTGGTCCTAATAAACCAAATATTTCACCTGATTTAATATCCAATGTAACTCCATTTAATGCATGAGTATGTTTTATTCGTTTTTTAAGTAATAGTCCTTTTTTAATCCAAATCTCAGAAATGGTGGATTCATCATCTTCACCATTAATTTCAAAGTCTTTTTGGAACACTCGAAGTCTTCTTTTTACTGACACATATTTTTTTGATATATTTTTAATTTCAATCATTTTTCTTTCAACTTTTTTTCTTTCTTTTTTCATTTAGCGACTTCATATCAGAAAAAAATCAAGAAAGAACCAAAATTGAAACATATCTTGATGAGAAATTTATTCTAAATTCATTCATCAAGAAAGACTGTTCAAAAACAGGAGGTTTCTTGTCCAATAAATGAAGTCGCTGGTTTTACGCATGCATTTATATTAAGCAGTAAGTAATGCAATTATCATTTGAAATGAAATATTGCCAACCTAACTACACTTAACTATAAAGAGTAGCATGCGCCTTCCAGGCGCGCAATATCAACCGGCATTAGAAAGCCAAGTTTTGCGATTTTCATTTTACGGGACATAACTGTACCTCAAATTCTTATTTTTTCGTGTTTGTATTTTATTTATAATATTTTTGGTTGGAAAGCGATAAAAAAGTGAAAATTATAAAGATTTTATATTAAATTCAATGTCGTTTTTTCTTCTTTAAATTTTTGACAATCGAAAATCCTCTTTAATAATATTCAATACTACATGTGTTTCTGTTCTATCAACAAAAGGCATAGCTAATAATTTCTTTGCAAATTCACTAACTTCGCTACGATTCTTGAATTTAGCTATAACTATAGCATCGATTTTTCCAGTTACATCATATACGCAACAAACTCCAGGAAGTTTGGCAATTTGCTCCTCAGTTTCAAAGAGCTTACCTTTTGATAATTGAATTTCTGTTAAAATTGTTAATTCTAAGCCTAAAGCTTCATAATCAACAACTGCTGTATATCCCTTTATTATACCCTCATCTTCCAACGTTTTTAATCTTCTAGTTACTGTTGTTAGGTGTTTATTAGTTTCATTAGCAATAATTTGTGCTGGTATTCTAGCGTCTTCTATCAATAAGCGGAGTATTTTCATATCTATTTCATCAATGATCATTAATTCACACTCACTTAACAGTAGAATATAAACGAAATATATAAAAATTATTGCTTTTTTTGTTTCTATATGTTATAATTGTTGCAAAAATAACTCTTATTATGCAATAGTTATCGCATTTTTATATATTAAAAACAAAATCTTTCAATGAGTTTGATAATATGACCGATTTAAAAGAAAAATTAGAGAAATATGAGGCAATTCAAGTACAATTTAGTGATTTACATGGAGTCCTAAAAAGTGTAACAGTTCCAAGTGATAGTATAAAAGATAATCCAGAAGAAGGCATCTGGTTTGATGGTTCATCAATACAGGGATTCACAAGAATTATTGAATCAGATCTTTATCTAAGACCTGATATTAATACATTAATTAATTTGCCATGGAAAAAAGAAATTGCTTGTTTATGGGGTGATGTTTATACACCACATAACAAACCATTTAGTGGAGACCCTCGAGATGTTCTAAGAAGGACATGCAAAAAGGCAGAAGAAATGGGATTTATTTATAAAATAGGTGCTGAATTAGAATTTTTCCTTTTAGAGAAAAAAGATGGACTTTATGTGCCAACAGATCATGCAGGTTATTTTGATAGCTCACCTTTCGATAAAGGATTTGAAATAAAACAAGATGTTCTTTCAAGTTCAAAATTGATGGGAATTCAATGCGAAATGGGTCATCATGAAGTTGCTCGAGGACAACAAGAAATAGATTTTAGATTTGATGAAGCGATGAAAACATCTGATAGAATAATGATGATGAAGTTGCTAATTCAAACAATTGCTAGACAACATGGATTATTTGCAAGTTTTATGCCAAAACCATTTTTCGGTCAGAATGGAAGTGGTATGCACTGTCATCAATCACTTTGGACTTTAGATGGAAAAAATGCCTTTTATAATCCTTCAGATGAGTTATTATTATCAGATATCGCAAAACAGTTCATTGCAGGTCAATTAAAGTATGCTAAAGAAATAATTAGTATTTTAGCTCCAACAGTGAATTCTTATAAGCGATTAGTTCCAGGTTATGAAGCTCCAGTTTATATCAGCTGGGCACAATTAAACAGATCTGCCCTTATTAGAATACCTAGAATCCCTAAGGATCGGAGTTCATCAGTTCGAGCTGAAATAAGATGTCCTGATCCTATGTGTAATCCTTATTTAGCTATGGCTGTTATGCTAGAAGCTGGTTTGGAAGGAATAAAACAAAAATTAGAAATTCCACCACCACGACAAGAAAATTTGTATGATTTAGAGAGTGAGGAATTAATTTCATTAAAAGTAGATTATTTACCATCAAGTTTGTGGGAAGCAATTGATAATATGAGAAAATCAGAATTGGTAAAAAGAGTATTTGATCAACCATTATTTGATTCATATATAAGAGCTAAATTAAAAGAATGGGATGATTATAGATTACAAGTAACAGATTGGGAAAAAAATCAGTATTTGATGAGGTTTTAATTTCAAGGATTCTTAGAATAATCTGCAACTAACATACCATAATAAGTGGGAGCTTTATTGACATGAAGTTTTGGTTGGAATTTCATTTTGCCTATCATTCCTTGTAACATAACAAAACCAACATAACCACAAACTTTTGCTTCATCTAATTTTGGGATTACCTTCTTCAAGAGAATATTTTCATCTAATGTTCCAGCCCATTGACCAATTAAATCATCGAAATCAGAAGCAGCTTCATTATATCCATAAGGGCCATCTTTTAAATGTGTATGCGCTAAATCGGCACTAATTATTACAACTACTCTTCTTTTTAATTTTTCAAAAAACAATCTTAAATCATTGCCTAATGTTAATGTTTCAGGTATCATGTCTTTAGCCATTTCTATTCGCTTTAATGGTTGTGACATTATTACAAATTTAGCATGTAAATCTTTTAGAAACCAAAGAGGAACAGCTTCACCCCAACGCAATGGAATTTCCATACTGGGGGCATATGAAGCAATACCACTAACAGCTGTTTCTTTATCTAAAAGATAATCTAATAATTTCTCAGATGTATCCTGATCTAATTTAACATCACAAGTAAATTCTTTATAGTCACCGTTCCATTCGGCTGAACATTTTGCGTTTTTATTTAAATAAATCCCAAAATCGTTAGAATTAGAAATGCCGTGTGGTGAAGTTAGAAAAATAAGATCAGGTTTAAGATCTTTTATTTGCTTGCTAATTGCTACCATTGCATTATGTAAATCCTCTGCTCCTTGTTTTTTCGCTTTTTTATGATCTAGAATCATGGAACCATGTGGTAAAATGAAAGCACCAACAATACCCATTAAATCAACCTTCTGTTTCAGAGGAATTAAATTATCTCAATTTCCTTTATTTAGTTTTTCGTCAAAAATTTTTGAAAAAAATTTCGAAACTTTAAATACAAAAGTCACAATTCTATTGTTTTTGATTAATATGAGCGAGAAAAAACCAACAAAATTTTACAATAAATTTGAAACAACATATTTTAATTTATTCAAAATAAGATTCGATACACTTGCAGATATAACTAATGCTTTTAGTAAGAGGATCGGAAAGAAAGAATCTTATGAAATAGTTGAAAAATTATCTGAAGAAAAATCAATTGAAAGTGTTCAAAAAATAATTGCAGATAACCCAATTAATAATTTTAGGGAATATAAAGAACTATTCTTAAAACAAATGAATTCTGATTTTATGAAAAATAC
>JAEOUJ010000127.1 GCA_016839405.1 Candidatus Gerdarchaeota archaeon
AATTAATTTTTATTATTTCTTTTCAAGTATCAACATGAATACAATGCAACATTTCAAGAAAATAATCGGATTAAAATGCTATTTATCACCAATTTCAGAACAAGATGCTGAGAAATGCGCGAGCTGGTTTAATGATCTTGAAATTACTATTCCCTTAGGAAATGAAGCATATACTCCCACAAATGTGAGTAAAGAGAAAAAAATCATCAATGATATTTTACAAAATAAAGCTCAAGTATTCAGTATTGTAGATTTGAAAACTGATGAATTAATTGGGCGATGTATGTTAATGCATATAGATAATATAAACAGACATGCTATGCTGGGCATTGTAATTGGTGAGAAATCTTATTGGAATAAAGGATATGGTCAAGATGCAACAAAACAGATTTTAGATTATGGTTTCAATTTATTAAATTTAAATAGTATAACACTTGAAGTCTTCTCTTACAATAAAGCAGCTATCAATTGTTATAAAAAAGTAGGCTTTAAGGAAATAGGTCGTAAAAGGCAAGCCCGAATTGTTGGTGGTAAGAAATTTGATATAATTTTAATGGATATTTTAGCAGAGGAATTCACTTCAATCTATGTTAAAAATTTCCTAAGTTAGGCAATTTTTTTATTATTATTTATTAAACACAAATTATTATTTCATTTAAAGCACATGTTCAAATCGCGCAGGGCCCATTAATTTTTCTTTTATAGTATAATTAGTTATTAGTTTAAATCATCAATTTGTTCAATCTGCAGTTTCTATAATTTTAGAAATGTATCCCGATTAATTTTTTCACTTTATAGATCTAATAAATTGCTTCAAAATTCATTAAGGTTTTAATTTGTATTAATGTTTCATACATAGTGGGTTTGTAATTACTCCTATATATTACTGTGAATTATATAGTTCTTCAATTTTCAATGCGATTTCATTGGCAAGTATCTCTGCTAATTTCAACCCATCTTCATCAAGATTTTCTTTAGTTTTAGGTTGTAATTGGGGGTGTTTATCCATAATGTCTTTGACATAAATGGTTGCAGTTGCGGGCGCACTAAATCGTTCTACAGCTATTTTAGCACATTCTTCTTCACATCCTTCCACTGTTATTGTTTTATGTATTTTAGCAAATTCTCTTTCCTTACCCCCACCTTTGTGTTTAATGTCGCCAGCCATAAACAATGGTTGACAGAGAATCGTAGTAATATGTGGTCGTAACTTTTCCACTACGAGCCTTGTTGCCACCCGAGTTATTGTTCCTTCTATGAAATTTTCACCACTACAAGCAATTAAACCAATTTTAGGTTTTGTAGATAAAATCAAATTTTTATTCGTCATCTAATAATTCACCTACTTTTTCTGCAATTTCTTGTGCAAATATTTCCATCAATGTTTTTGCATTTTCCCCTAATGGATAAATAGTTGGTTCAGGTTTAATCTCACGATTGTCTTTTACTATTGAAGTTGATAGGAAATGAGCATCTGGTTCCCCAATAACCTGAGCTACATCATAATACGCACACATTGCGTTACAACCGTCAAGCGTTATTACTTTATTTTTTCTAAGTTCAACCACAACTTCTTTTTTTCCTTTCACGATTAATGGTAAACATTCTATTGTTGTAACTCCTGGTTTAAGCTCATTTACAACTTTATAAGCTGCTTGTCGACAAATGCTTCCATAGACCTTGCCAATCCCACTACATGGAATTATGTAAATTTTCTTGCACATTACAAACACACTTCCTATAATTCTTCTTCAATTTTCTTCTTCATATATTCAAAATAATCTTTTCCGTTTATTAGTAGCTCTTTTTCTTCTTCAAAATCATGTAATTCAATCTCTAAAATCCATCCTTGTTCATAAGGATCTGTATTCAAAAGATCTGACTCTTCTTCTAATTTTCTATTAACATTAATGATTTTCCCAGATACAGGAGAAATTAGTGATAATAGCGCTTTAACGGATTCATAATTAGCTGCTTCATCAAATTGTTCTACTTCTGTTCCAACCTCAGGCAAATCCACAAACAAAACATCACTTGATTTGTTTTGAAGGTAATCACTTATACCTAAGAGAGCTGTTGTACCTTCTGGTTTCACCCAACAATCGTTCTCATTAAAATAGTATCCTTTCTTAGGTACTCTGAAATGGTACTTATCGTAGGTCACTTCATAATAATCTATCTCTCCAAATTCCTTAATTATAATTGGTGTTTTCTTGCTTTTGTCTTCTTTTAGTTCTTTAATTATTTGTTTAGCAATCATATCTACAAGTTTTCTTCCTTCCTCAGAAATTTTTATAGATTTTCCAATACTTATCCCATATTTCTTGCTTTCTTCTGGAAGATAAATTCGTATTGTTTTCTTATATTTATAACTTTCAAGAAGTTTTGTTGCACAGCGAGTAGCACATCCATCAATTATGATTACTTCAGAGTCACCAATAATTTCTTGATATTTTTCCTCGTTAGTACAGATTTCTGTTGTGCAGAGTAATTTGATTGAAGGATCAATTTCCTTTAATTTTATGCTTAGTTCATTTGACAATATTCCTAATCCCTTCCCTAAACCACCACAAGCTAATACAGAAATTTTTCTTGTCATTATACTCACTTTGGATTTTTTTCTCGATGGTCCTTTATTAATTGAGTTATCTCTTTCTTATCAGGAAAAGCTAATGCATCAGGTTCACACAATTTTGCACAAGCTCTACAAAAAACCACACAATTATTGGGATTTTCAACGATTAATTTTTTATCTTGTTCTTCTTGTTTCTTGAAAACTTTGTGTGGACAAAACTTATCACATTCCATGCAATAATTGCATTTATCATAATCTATAGTTGGCCACCAAGGAATTATTTTTCTTGGAACTCCCATGAATGTTGCAGTATCTGAATCATACTCTTTAACCATTTTATTCTTCTCCTAATTCATCAAGTGTTTTCTCTACCAATTGAAAAGCTTCTTCTGTAGTCATGTTTCTTATATCTAAAGGAATTAGGTCTTTTTTAACTTCTAATCCTTTTTCTGTGAAAGCATCTCTGAATAATTTGTATTGCATTGATGGTGCACAACCAGCAATCATGTACTTTCTTCCCTCACTTAAAAAATCAAGGAAAAATCTATCGCCATCCTCCTCACATAATTGGGGATGAATAAATCCATATTCAACTGGTAATTCAATTCTTACTCTGTTTACAAAATCCCACATATCCAATTTCTCAAATCCCGGGCATTTCCCTGTACAAACACACATTATAAATCCAATTTTCTTATTTTCTTCAGTCATTATATTCACCATATTTAAAATTTAAGCACCTTATTTTTAACTAAATATTCCTACTGCAACACCCACCTTTAGCTCTTTTCTCGCTCGAGCGATGAGTTTATCTCTTTCTAATAAATGTTTGATAGTTAACAATATTTAAATATATAAATATTGTTATATTTAGTTACTCTCCTCAACTTAGAAGAAATATAATCTTGTAAACAAAACATAAATCAAGAAAAAATAAATAATCATTTATTTGAAACCAACTAAAAAATGTGATAGCTTTGAATTTAGAAATACAAAATCATCTCTCCATTAAATCAAAATTATTCAAAACATTAGCAGATCCTATTCGCTTAAAAATAATTGAAATAATTGGTGATACTGAAAAATGTGTTTGTGAGATAGTTGAAGAACTTGCTATCGCTCAACCATTAGTTTCAAGACACTTGCGGATTCTTAGAGAAATGGGCCTAATAATTGGACGAAAAGATGGTACAAAAAAACTCTACAAATTATCTAATCCTCAAACTATTGAAATTATAGATACAGTAGATGAGGTTTATTTAAAGAACCTTGCAAAACACATACTTCAAGAAGTTATGACATAAATCACTTTTCAAGGCGAATAAATTGAAGTTTTATTGCTCAATCTGCAAAGAAGAATTATTGAATGCTAATCAAAAAATGTCATGTAGCTTTTGTGAAAAAATAGAACATACAGATTGGAGTTGTTCTAATAATCATTTTGTATGCGAAGATTGCAGATTAGCTGATCCTGATGATTTAATAATTCGAGTTACAGAAGTAATCTCCTTCACTAATCCTTTTGATATTGCTAATATAATTATGCACCATCCAACTTTCAGAAGCCATGGTATTGAACATCATTTAGTTGTTGCTCCATCAATTATTGTTGCATTAAACAATGCCAAATTAATCGACGTTCCTGAAAATCGAATAAAATCAGCCATTAAAAGAACAATTAATATTCCATATGGCTCATGTGGATCAAGAGGTGACTGTGGAGCAAGTATCGGTTCTGGAGTTACTGTTTCTCTAATAACACGAGCTACCTATAAATCAGAGAAAGAACGAGCTCTTGTTATGGAAGCAACTGGTAAATCGTTAATTGCTTTAGCTAATAAAGGTGGAACAAGATGTTGTAAGGAAAGCGTTTATTCTGCTATCGAGTCTACTTTAACCTTTCTAAATGAACAGAAACTTATCACATTTCCCCAACCAAATTTCTCTTGTGAGTTCAAATATATTAATGAATGTAAAAAGGAGCAATGCACCTACTATGAGAAATGAACCTTTTCAAGTACGATTACTAAAAGACAGCACACAAAATCCATTCAAGCATTTTGCTGCTGAAGAAGCTATTCTTCGTTTAGTAGAAGAAGGATTAAGTCCTGCAACACTTCGTATTAGAAAATTTGACCCTTCTGTTTGGATTGGTGTTCATCAATATGTTGAAGAAGACGTTGATGTAGACTATTGCATTAAGAATAACATCCCTATAGTTAGACGACCAAATCCTGGGGGTGCTGTATATCAAGATGCCGGAAGTTTCTGCTTTTCATTTTTCTTTAAACCCCAAACATTTTTCCAACATCTTGGGATTAAAGATTCATTAGAGCTCTACAAATGGTTTGGAAAAGTAATAATTGAAACATGTAAAAAATTTGGAATAGTAGCAAAGAATTCCGGTAGAAATGATGTAACTATTGACAATAAGAAGATTTATGGTTCTGCTCAAAATCAATTTCATGATGCTTTTGCTCATAGCGGAACTTTCTTGGTCAATGTTAATATTGAACAAATGGTTTCAACTTTGAAACCCTCAAAATTGAAATTTATCGACAAAGGTTATACTAATGTAAAGGATAGGGTGATTAATCTTTCATCTATCGTTGGTAGAGTAATTGATTTGGATGAAGTTATTGATGTTTTAGTTGCTAAAATACGTTTAATCTTTAATCTTCAATATAATCCGATTGAAAATGATTTTACAAATGAAGAACACAATCTAATCACTGATTTATATCTCAATAAATATTCAAAAAAAGATTGGACTTTTCGTTATAAACCAACTACTGAAACTCTTGTCTCTAAAAAGACTGACCATGGTATCCTAACTTTAGGATTAGAACTATCAGAAAAAGTTATTAAAAAATTCACTATTAGCGGAGATTTTCTTTTACCAAATAAAGACGCTCTTACTGAATTAGTCTCTAATATACAAGATAAAACACTTAATGAGGTGACAAAATTGATCTTAGAAAGCTCACTACCATTAGGTTTTAAGAATTCTTTAATTGATTTATTAAATGATTTGGAGCTGAATTAGAGATGGTAGAAAAGAAAATGCGATTGGAATTATTGCTTGCAGGACCACCAACAAAGAAATGTTTGTTTTTAAAAGAAATTTTTACTCAATTCGTCATGGAAAATCCACTTTTACGTTTAGACATCTATTATGCTGGCAGTTCAATACAAATTCCAACAACCAAAGGGTACAAGAAAACAATTGATAAACGAATCAAAATACCAATGGTTTTTATAAATGGCGCTCCTGTTCCCAAAAAATTTCATTCAGACATTGATTATTTAAGATCACAAATTAATTTGGAGTTGAGTAAGAGCGAACAGCATTGGCAATTTTAGCTGTTTATCTGTAACTAATCAAAATTTTGATTCTTTAAAATATAATTTTAGATATTAATTATATCTCTATAATTTGAAACTATTTTTCAATAGCAATTAGTTTAAAGGATGGCTTTAATTTCAAAAAAAAAATGTAATCACCATAAACAATTATTATTTATTTTAATTATGCGAGTCGCGTGTTCACATCGTACTGGACCCACCACTTTTTCTTTTACTAATAATACTTTTATTTCAGTTAATGGTTTGTTTTACTATCATATTGGGGGAATTCTCTTGTCTTCCACAATTAAACAACAACTACAAAAAGTTGAGCAACTCCATTTTCATGGTGAATACCAAGAAGCACTCAAATTAATAGAAGAAGGTTTTAAAACTAAGAATATCAGCAAAGAAGAAAAACTTGCCTTCTTAATTCTTAAAAGCACGATACACTTTGATTTAGGGGAACTCAAAGAAGCCTTAGAAATAGCAGAAAAAGTACTTGGGGAAAGTGGAGAAACTGATAATGTTTTACTTCATATAGATGCTTTGATACAAAAAGGAATGGTTATCTTTAATTTATATGAGAAGATAGATGAATCTGCAAATTCTCTTGATAAAGCTAATGAATTATTAGAAACAACTAAATTAGTCATTCCAGAAAAGGATTTCTCTAAAAGGAAAGCATTATTATTCCTGGTTAAGGCAAACCTTTTATCTGTTTCTGGAAATCGAAAAGAAAGCCATAAGCTTTTTGAAGAAAGCGTTTCTTTTGCGAGAAAAAGTGGGAATAAAAGAATACTTGCCTGGGTTTTACTTTGGACTGGATTTGTAACAACTAACAAGAATTATGCTGAAGAAGCTCATGAAATATCAATTGAAATTGGCAATAAATTTCTATTAGCTTGTTCATATTTCTCTCTCGCAGTTAATGCAGGATACAAATACGATTATTATGAAGCAATTGAATTATACATAAAAGGATTTTCTCTCTTAGATGAAGTTGGTTCAACTTTTCATAGAGAAGGAAGTTATAATAATTTAGGAGTTTGTTATCATAATACTTACCAATTGGATAAAGCATTAGAATGTTATCAAAGAGCTTTGAAAGGAAGTAGTATACAAAGCTATGTCATGCTTAGCAATATTGGCTATGTTTATTTACTGGATAATAAACTCGAAGAAGCAAAAGACTATTATTTAAAAGCATTGCAAAATTGTGAAGAAGTAAAGGGCTATTTATATCTTGCTAGTTATTTTTATCAACTGATTTTTATTTCATTAGAATTAAATGAATTCACTCAAGCACAAATGTATTTGGATCGTTTAGAACAGCTAAGCAAAGAAATAAGTTTAGAGAAGTTCTCTCTCAAAGCATACCTTGCTTCTATTTTAATTCTTAAAGCAAGTGGAGATATCAGTGATTTAGGTGAAGCAGTAAAATTACTTAAAGAAATTTTGACAAAGGAGAACTTAGATCCAGGTTCGCGATTAGAGGCATTATACTCATTATTAGAGATTCGAATAAAAGAATTACAAATATCAGCTACAAAAGAATCTTTAATTGAAGTAAAAAAACAAGCTATTCGTTTAGAAGTAGAAGCAGAAGAAAGGCAGTACAAATGGCTCCTTGGTAACGTTTATCGTTTACAATCACAACTTGCCTTAATAGAGATAGATGCTGATACAGCTATTGATTTATTGAAGAAGGCAGAAAATATAGCAATTGAAAACAAAAATGAATTTCTTAAGGAAAAAATAACTGAAGATCATGAAAAAATCAATCAACAACTTGGTTTGTTGCAGCAACTCCAAGAGCGGAAAGCACCTCTTAGTGAAACAGTTAAGCTTGCATCTTTGGAGAATACTATTCAAAAAATAAAAAAGGAAACTGTTCTTGAAGAGCGGGATGAGGAAACGGGTAAAATCATCGAATACCGGAAACTTTTCGCATTAAAGATTTAGTAACCGTAGGTCATGTGTTCTAATCGCATTGAGCTCACCACTACTTCTTTTGTCTTCTCTATGATTTCTAATCATTTATATATGCGAATTACTTCTTAAATATTTGAGAAATTACTCTGAAATAAAGGTTATAAGAATGACACCTAAAAAATCGAATATATGGGCAGTTCTAATAATTACTATAATTAGTATTTCATCAATCAGTGTATTAAATTGGAAAATAGTATTAATCAATAGCAAGTCTGAAAAGAACATCTATTCCTGTACAAATATTGCTATCAGACGAAATGATGAGATCTTTTTTGGTAATAATGAGGATGGAGGAAATGGTCATCCTTTATTCTTGCATCCGGAAAAAAGTGTTATTTGGTTTTTCCCTAAATCTACTGATGGTTATGGAATGGTTCATCTTGGTTGGTACTGGCAAGAAAATTATAATTTCCAAGGTGGTATCAATGAGTTTGGACTTTGTTATGACTCTACAGGCATCCCAGAATTACCTTTAAATCCTCATCCTGAAAAACCATTTAATTATATTAATGATCCCCTCTTTCTAAGTATTTTGTGGAATTGTCGAAATGTATCCGAAGCTGTAGCATTCATTAATGATTATAATTTTGGTGACCGCATGTGGTATCAACTATTTCTCGCTGATGCTACCGGTGAAGCTGTAGTCGTAAGTCCGAATTATAATGGAGAGCTTAATTTCACTTATAAAGGAACGGCAGATAGCTATTTAGCTCAAACTAACTTCAATCGAATTCATAATGAAAGTAATAATGGAGGATTCCCCTGTCCAAGATATACAACTGCATGCTCTATGCTTAGCAATATGCTTAATCAAAGTTCTATCACTTATGAAGATTCATTGTCTGTAATGGAAGCAGTTCGACTAAAATTTCCAGCCTACACAGCCTATACCAATGTCTTTGATTTGCAAAGAAACTTGCTATATTTGGTTTATGCTTCTCAATTTGATGAAGTTGTAACATTAAACATGACTTATG
>JAEOUJ010000128.1 GCA_016839405.1 Candidatus Gerdarchaeota archaeon
TTATGAAATTTCAACATTTATAATTTATGAATTTTAACACTAAACTAATTTAAAGTATTACTAAAAGAATGGTAATTAATCTCAAAAAAATGAGAAAGGGAATATTTTCCCTTAATAATTATTTTATTTTTTCTCTTTTTGATGATTTGGATAAAATTGTGGTCTAAATTTGAATCCATAAGTAATAACGCCTTCTTCTCCTTCGCATGAAATTTTCCGAAAAGCAAATTCAATAGGCATATCTATTTTTACTTGATTTTCTTCTACAGCAACAATTTGAGATGTTAAGCGCGGTCCTTCATCCAATTCAACAATTGCAAGACAATATGGTATTCTATTATTAAATCCTTTAGGAGGTGTATAAACCCATGTATAGCTTATTATCTTTCCTTTACCAGAAAAGAGGTATTTTTCTAAATTGGTTGAGTTGCATTTGATACATCGATTGCGGGATGGAAAGTATTTTTCACCACATTCAGGACACTTTGAACCTTCTAGTCTATATAATGAATTTATCCTTCGCCAAAATCTTGGTACTGACACTTTAATCACCTCTAGATAAAACATTAACCACACAGGTTGCACCAGACCCACCTATATTCTGGGTGACTCCAATGTTACAATCTTTCACTTGTCGTTTACCAGCTTCATTACGTAATTGATGAAATATCTCAATTATTTGATAAATTCCTGTTGCACCAACAGGATGACCTTTTGCTTTTAAACCACCACTCGGATTCACTGAGATTGTACTATTCAAAGCTGTCTCTCCATCTAAAGAGAATTTACCACCTTTGCCTTTTTCACAGAATCCCATATCTTCCAATGTTACTACTTCTGCTATAGTGAAACAATCGTGAACTTCCAAAGCATCAATGTCTTTTCTAGTAATCTTAGCCATATCCAAAGCCGTTTTTGTCGCTAATTTGGTGGATTCCATAACAGTAATATCTTTACGATCATGTAAGGCAATATGATCTGTTCCTGCTCCTGATCCAATAATGTAAACAGGATCATCTGAATATTTTTTAGCCACTTTTTCAGAAGCAAGAAGTATAGCTGCAGCGCCATCACTTACAGGTGAACAATCAAACAACCTAATTGGGTCAGCAATAACACGTGACTTCATAGCTGTTTCCATAGAAATTTCTCGTTGAAACTGTGCATCAGGATTTAATGCTCCATTCTTATGGTTTTTAACTGCAACACTAGCAAATTCCTCCAAAGTACTTCCATATTTGTGCATATGTGCACGCATCATTAAAGCATATAAAGCTGGGAAAGTAGCTCCTACACCTAATTCCCATTCACCATCAGATGCAGTTCCTAAAGCAGTTGTAACATCTCCTATATCAATTAGGTCAGTCATTTTTTCTACTCCAACAACTAGAGCAGTATCATAAAATCCTGCTTTTATTCCCATCATTGCTACTCGTAATGCTGAGCCTCCACTCGCACAAGCTGATTCTACTCGGAGTGCAGGAGCAGTTATTCCAGAGTAAGGACCAATTAAAGCTGATATATGTTCTTGTTGATTAAACAAACCTGAAGACATTGAACCAATAACAGCTGATTCAATTTCTTCTGGAGTCATATTACTTGAATTTAATGCTTTAGAAATAGCTTCATCAGTAAGATCACGTAAACTATCATAAAACCACTCGCCTATTTTTGTATTTCCAACACCAACAATTGCTATTTTATTCATCATTTATCCACTCCATCACATCTTGATTTTTCCTCGATGTTTAGTATACATCGAATAATCCAGGTATGTTTTATGATCAATATAATCTTGGACTTTAGGAATAAGTTTCCTAGATTCAACAATCTCTTCCTGTATAGTTAGAACAAATGCATCACTTCCAGAACCAGAACCATATGAAACAATTAAAATTCTGTCATCTGGATTAGCAATATCAAGTATTGCTGCAAGTCCGATCATTGAAGAGGCAGAATAAGTATTTCCAATATATTCAACAGCTAAACTTGGAAGTACTTTTTCTTTTGAGAAACCCAATTTTTTCGCAGTAGCAATTGGGAATTTTGAATTTGGTTCGTGAAATACAACATATTCAAAATCATCAGGAGTTGTTCCTGTATTTTTCATAATATTTTCCGCAGCGGATATTACATGTTTAAAATAAGCTGGTTCACCAGTAAATCTACCACCATGAGATGGATAAGTGGCTCCTTCTCTACGCCAAAAATCAGGGGTGTCAGTGGTATAGCTTTCTGTATAATCAATGGTTGCTAAGACATTTTCAGAGCCGATAAGTAAAGCACAAGCTCCTGCACTAGCTGTATACTCTAGAGCATCACTCGGACGTCCCTGAGAACAATCAGCACCAATAGCTAAACCAACTTTCATTTCTCCACTTTTTACTAAACCATAACACATCTGAACACCAGCAGTGCCTGCTTTACAAGCAAATTCTAGGTCAGCTGCTGTGGTTAATGGTGCAGCACCGATAGCTTCCGAAACAATCGTTGCAGATGGTTTAACAGCATAAGGATGGCTTTCTGATCCGACATAAACAGCTTTGATATCAGTAGGATTTACTTTGGACATTTTCATTGCATTACGAGCTGCTTCCACTGCAATTGTAATAGTATCCTCGTCCATATCAGGAACACTTTTTTCTAAAACACCTAAAGAACTGCTCACAACTTCACCGGGTTGCCCCCAGATACGAGCAATTTCATTAACTTTGACACGAAAACGAGGAATATAAACACCATAACCAACAATACCAATTTTCTCTTTATTATTCAAAATAATCACTTTTTGATAACTTACCTGAATTAGTTATTGGTTTTTGATTCTTAATTTAGTTAAAGAATCACAGTTGCCAAAAAATAATATTAGCTATTATTTTAGTTTTCCGTAGCATCTCTAAATATAGTAATCATAATATCCTAATTCAAAAGTCTTTTTAGGTAAATTGCTGATATTCCTTTTAGTCAAGATAAAAAATTCACTAAAAGATAAGGATTTTAGTGTTTTAAATTTAGCATTACTAATAACACTATGAGGATTTTAATTATGAAGAAGAAGATTATAACATCCATTTTTTTAGGTTTCTTTCTTATACCATTGATAATTGGTTCATATGTTGAAAACTATATACCAGTGCAAGCTGAACCAGAAAGAAGTACCTTTAATGCTATTGTTACACCAAACATAGCAATGGATGTTAATAGAAATAAAATTCATGATGATTTTGAAGCACTTGTTGATAATGGATATTTAGGTGATATGTACACAACAATAGCTACATTTAATCAACCATTGACAAATTCAATTAGATCTGCTATTGAAGCATGTGGAGGGCAGATAATATCATCTTGGTCTGTTATCTATGGGGCAGCTATACGCATAAAGGGTATTGCTATTAATTCATTAGCAAATATACCTGAAATCTCTTTCCTAACAGAAGATTATAAAAGCAAAGCATTATTAAGCACAAGTGTTCCTCAAATTAATGTTCGCCCATATGTTTGGGATACTTTAGGATATGAGGGAGATTCAACTCATGCATTGGCAATTATAGATACTGGTATCGATGATACTCATCCTGATGTTGGAGGAGCAAAACTAGTTTACTGGGAAGATTTTGTTGGTCATGATGCTTCTACAGGTGGTGATGAGTATGCCACAGCTACTGATTGGAATGGTCATGGAACTCATGTAGCAAGTATTGCAGCTGGAACAGGTACTGCAGGGGGAACCTCAGTAAATGTTGAAATAACAGGTACACTTGGTTTACCAATTCTAGCAGCTGGTAATGGGTATGCTCGACATTTTGAAGTTGAAACAGCAGGATCTGTTCAAATAACTGTTCAATGGGATGATAAAGCTGGAAATAATCCTGGTGATACTATGTTTATTATGGTTGATACTAATGGTGATGGCGCATTTACTGGAGCTGATGATCCACCAGTTACAGGTGATTACAGTGCAAGTCCATTGGTTTATAATTCTGGTGTATTAGATCCTGGATATTACCTACTTTTAATTGGTCCTTATGAAGATGGAGAATTAGGTCGAACTTCAGTTCAATACAAAATTGTTAGACCAGCATCTACAACAGCTGATGGAAACAATAAATATCGTGGTGTTGCACCAAATAATAAATTAGTTGGATTAAAAGCACTCGATGATAAAGGTGTTGGTACACAAACTAGTTTTATAAATGCATTAGATTGGGTATACGAGAATGGAACAGATTATGATGTCAATGTTGTAGTTATGTCATTAGGATTTGATGCAAAGGTTACAGCAATTGATAATGCAGTAAATAATCTTGTTTCAGAAGGCTATGTTTGTGTTGTAGCAGCTGGTAATGGATATATGGAAGGAGATGAAATTTATTCACCTGGAACAGCAGTTAAAGCAATAACTGTTGGAGCAATTGATGATGTTGATAAAGTAGCAATTTATTCATCCAATGGTTTATCAGGTTCAGGTAAACCTGATGTTGTTGCACCTGGAGGAGCTTTTACATCTCCACTTGGAGCAGATGAAGACACACATCCAGTTGTTGCAGCAGATACAAATGATAAGGATGTTGTTGAATATTTTGATGGTTTGCCAGATACATATTGGGAACCAGAGCAGAACACAAACGACTATATTGCCTATCAAGGAACTAGTATGTCAACACCCCATGTAGCAGGTCTAGTTTCTTTAATGATTCAAGCTATGGGTGTTAATTGGACTCATACAGAAGCTAATGTTATGGAAATAAAGAATATTCTTTGTGGAACAGCAACAGAGCTTGGTGCAGGTGAAATATATGATGTCTATAGTAATATACCAACCTTAAATCGTGGCGATCGAGATTTAATTGAAGGTTTTGGAAAAATACACGGTGATGCTGCTATTGAAGCGTTTTTAACAAAATATACTGCTGGTTCTATTGCTTCTGATTCATTGGGGTCATTACCAAGCGATAAACAATCTTGGGCTCGAAGAGTTGAATTGAAAGCTCTAATTGAATTTACTGCTGGTATAGAAATGGATGGTTCAGCTGATTTTGATCTATATTTATATGATCCTTCTGTAAATGTTGCAACTGCAACTGGTATTCTAACCAAAAGTGTAACTAATGGTGTTGGATTGCCAGAAAATATTCTTTATACCCCCGCATCTGATATGACTGCTTATTTAGTTGTAAAACGTGTTTCAGGTTCTGGTAGCTTTACATTGCAAGCTGAAGCAACAAAAACTGGCACGCCAAGTCCATCATTTTTATTTGGTGTATCAACAGCCATTTGGGCAATTCTTGGAACAATAGGATTAACAAGTATTGTTCTATTAGTTAGGAAAAGACACAAATAAAATTGATAAAATATTTGGAAGCTCAATAAACGCTTCCATTTCTATTTTCTTTTTAAAATAAGAGTAAAGCGAGATATTATTTACCCGAATATTACCACACTTAATTAATAACTATTTATATCTAATACTACCAAAAGTATCTAACAAGAAAATTAACTAAGCAGGTGAAGAAAGAAAATACTTTCGGTTGACTCCATTGAAATTTTTTATTTAAAATGATAAACTAAAATACTCAGTTAGACCAAAGAGTATAAGATGCAAAAGGGCTGCACAGAGATAGTCTTTCAATTTTGCACTTTTATACATGCTTTTGGTTATAGCTATCTTTCAAAGGGAGTATAGTAGAAATGACTCAAAAAGCGAAACTCTTCAATAAACTTATCCTTGAAAATCTCATGTTACATGAATATACAGTAGTTGATTTAGCTAAGGAATCAATAACACTTATTACTGGTGCAAATGGTTCTGGTAAAACCCAAGTTCTAGACGGATTAATTATTTGTTTAGGTTATATTCCTTCAAGAGCAAAAGCAAAGGGTATTGGAAGTTTTGTTGGTAAGAATGATGATTTTGCGAAAGTTACATTAGAGCTAGCTAATCCAGTGATTAATAATCAAAGAACGATTAGGACTATGGATAAGGATTTGAATGGAGTCATAGATGTTAACATAATTAAGATTACTGCTAAAATATCAAAGAAAGATAGCTCAGTTACCTATTATTTGAATAATTCAAGAAAGATAATTAGAGGAAGGATTGTTACTCGAGGAGATATTCGAAGAATTTTTGACGCTATAGGTGTTCGAGGAGATAATAAATTAGCATTTACAGGTGAAGGAACTGTAGATGAATTTGCTTCTAAAAGCCCCAAAAGAAAACTAGATGTATTATTAGAAGTTACTGGTTTAAAAGAGTACAGAGAAGAAGTAATTAATGCACAAGAGATTTTAAGAAATAGCATCCAAGAAATAGAGCCTTTGAAACGTAAATATGAAACTGAAGGCAAGCTTTTGAATCTTTGGAGCGATGCAATGAAGATTTTAAATCAAAAGAAGAAGCTAATGATCATGAAAAAAGAGCTTGAAACAGAGCTTGCTTGGTCTTTTGTCAGTCGGTTAGAGGATCAAATTAAAAGTATCAATAAAGAAAGAACAAAAATTCTCAAACAAAAAAGTGATAATGATAATGCGATCCTTAAAAAAGAAGAAGAGGTAATCACAACAAATAGACGTCTCCGTGTTTTAGAGGATGAATTGGACCTAGTTGAAGATCAAGAATTTACTAAGAATAGACGGTTGATCGCTCTTGAAACACAAATAAATAATGAGCAAGAGAATATTGCTAATTTTAGAAAGGAAATTGAACGTTATCTTGAACAAAAAGAAAAAATGGAAAAATTACTAGCTACAAAAGATTTGACTGTTAAGGACAAAGAGCTTCAAGAAAAACAGTTAAAAGTGACATTAAAAAACAAAGAATTAATACTTGTGCAAGAAAAATTCACAAAAATAGAGAAAGAGCTTCTAACTCAACGAAAGAAAATCATAATAGAACCGGATTATGACTCTTTCATTTCAGATGAAGATGTTTATACTGGTGATCGATTAACAAAATATGAGCGGGATTTAGTAACCGCAGCAAAAATTTTTCATTATAAAATTAAACGAAAAGATTTGGATAATGAGATTGTTGGACCGATCATTTCCCATATTAAAATAAAAGAAGGGCATAAATCTTGGGAAAATGCTGTAAAAAATCTCATAGGACGTAATTTATACGCTTTCGTTGCAAAAAATGATGAAGCGTATAGATATGCTAAAAGATTATATGATGAAACATGGCCTCGTTGGAAACCAGCATTATCAGTATACAAAGTCTCA
This sequence comes from Candidatus Gerdarchaeota archaeon, assembly GCA_016839405.1. The sequence goes on from JAEOUJ010000128.1 coordinate 7,225, forward strand.
ACAGAGGATGCTAAAAAAGCTGATGATATAAAGAAAAAGCCACATTACAAAGAAATTTATGATGTAGCAAGTAACTTAATTGAGGGGAATCCATTTGTAGTTGGTTTTCTAAAACGAATTGTGAAGGGAACACTTGCTGAAGATAAATATGATCCGAATATTTTAACAGACATTGCAAAAACATCTAATGTAAATATTCTTACTAAATCAAGTAAAAGCTATTATTTATCACAAGGTGGTTTTGGAAGACCACCAGCTCCTATGAAAACAGTATTAGGATGGAAAATAAAAGCATCAGAAGAAAAGTCAATTTACGAAGTAGTTAATGAACGGAAAATAAGAATTTCTATTGCTAGATTGGAAAAAGAGCTTCGAGATATAAAAATAAATGAAATTAAACTATTAAAAGAAATTTCATTAATCCATCAAGAAATTCAAGCTTTAGGATTACCTGATGAAAAATTACTTGGAAAAATTGAAACTATAAATGAAATTATTGGTGTTATCGAATCAAAAATAAATGAATGCAAAAGTCACCAAGATGAATTAAGATTAGAATTAACTGAAATTACTGATGATTATGATAGTTATTCAGCTAAAAAATTCGATGTAAAGCAACGGATAAAAGAGGTTCAGGAAACTCGAGATTATCTAAAAATCGAAATACATAGTTTAAAGGAAAAGTCATCTAGGCTTTTATCTGTTGAATTAAATTATGATGCTGAATATGAATCCCATCTCGCTGAGAAGAATGAAAAGGAAGCTCATGCAAAAGCAAAAGGTGAGAGGCCTGAAGAGATTAGAAACTATTCTGAAATTAGAGATGAACTTAGTCGAATTGAAGGTCACCTAGAATCTATTGGTATTAGTGATGTTGATGAAGAAAAAATTGCTGCTCAGAAAATAAAAGTTGAATCATTAAAGAATTATATGAAAGAACGTGAAGAACATATCACTAATCTTAGAGCTGATTTAGATGCTAGGCTTGCTTTCTGGAATGGTGAATTACAGGAAGTAATTACAAATATTACAAAATCAATGAAATTGTTATTAGGTGGGATATTTGAGAAAGTTAAACTAAAAGTAACAAATATTACTAAACCAGAAGAAGCAGGATTATACATTGAAGCTATTACAAAGGGAAAAGCATATCGTGATTTTCGAGAGCTAAGCGGTGGAGAAAAAGTTCTAGCTATTGAAGGATTAATTTTAGCAATGCATACATTAACAGATTCTCCTATACATGCTATTGATGAATTTACACAGCGACTTGATGAGAAAAATAAAGCATTAGCTTTTAGTATAGCCATTAGAACGCAAAGACTAGCAGGTGAAAGTTCACGTTATATCCCTCAATTTATTCTCTTATGTCCAGATGCTCTAAATGTAGAATTAAAGGGTGAAATAAACCATTTAGTTGTTTCAGAAATGAAGGTGGTAAAAGCTGAAGCTATCAAATGAACATGATGATTATGACAAAGAAATTACTTCTGAAGATTCTGAAACAATCGAAGAAAATCAA
>JAEOUJ010000129.1 GCA_016839405.1 Candidatus Gerdarchaeota archaeon
TACCTTATTGGTGGAATTGGGCAATTACTTGGTGCATTTGGATACTTCTTCATAGATGAAAGTATAAAAAGTAATAAAGAAATTGAAAAGATTTAATCCTAAAATTAAATCGATTTTTCTTTTTTTTGAAATAATTAGAGTTTTCTCTCAATTCTTTTAGCTGCCCATCTTGTTCTTCTTTGAATTATTTTACTTACTCTGATTCTAATTCTGCTTCTAATTCTCATTTGTTCTCTATAAATTGGATCGCTTCTTCTTCTTTTAATTTGTTCAATGTTAGCATGTATTAATCGTTTTAAATTAGGTGTAATTGCTGAAATGTCAACATCAAAAACAAGAAATGGCATATTTTGTTCAAGATAAATTGGTTTTAAAATCGCTTGAGAAATTTTATAGGGAAGACAATTAAATGGACCTGTTAAAATTAATGAATCATAATCCGAACCTTCAAGTGTTTCCATACCTTTACCAATTGTTGGTATTGCTTCTCCGAAAATTAAAGTGCTAATTATAGGATTGGCATGTCTAAAAATTTCACCTAAATCATTTGGATGAGCATAAAGTAATCCAGTTTTCTTAAATCGTCTTCTATATCTTCTTTCAATTCTCAACATTAACCTTGTCCCTAATTTACCAATTAATAAATTTCTAGAAGCTTCATCCCATAAGCTTGCGGATGCTCTTAGAATTGAAGTAAAGTTATCGGGATTTTTATTCCATTCTTTAGTGACAAGAAAACCAGCCATATAATTCTGAGCATAAACACCAAGTTCTATTAAATCAGTTGATTTAACAATAATCCCATGTTGAGCGTAAATTTCTTTAAGTTCTTTTAAAAAGAAAGGACTAAATCGAACAAAGAAATCACCACTGATCAAAACTTTTGGTGAATCTTTAGGTGAACTTTTTCTAGGTATTTTAGCTATATTTTTAGCAAGTTTCTTGATGCCTTTCCTGAATTTCTTCTTACTTGTAATATTATCAAGGAATTTAGACCAATAATTTTGTAACATATCTAAACTTCCTTCTTCACCAATAACCTGTAAAGCGCTTTCAATCTCTAAAATAAGATCACCAAGAATTATAACTGGTGGAACATAACGTAATACATCAGGTAAATTTATTCCTAAATATTTTGTAGGATAGTCAAATCTATAGATGAAAACGTTTTCGATTTTATTGCTTTCGATAAAATGTTCGATATATTGGAAATAACTAAAGACAGCACAAGGGGAACCACCTCTAATCATATAAACACCAATAACTTCCTCAGGTTTTCTATTTTCAACTAATGTTAATATCTGACCTAGAACTATTGGTAGGGGAATGCATTCTTTGCCAGAACTACAACGTAACCCTTTAATTGGATAATCTAAAATAATATCAGTTGTTTTTCCTGCATTGAAACCAAAAAGTTTGAGAGCCTTTTCAGCCACATCAGTATGATATTTCGAGAAGCTAGGTAGAAAGAGTTTTACTCGAGGGTCTTTAATATCAAGTTGCTTACCATCTGAAGTGATTACAACTACTTTTCCTCCTCTAACTTTAACCTTTGTTACTTGGAAAGGTTTTTCTTCAACTTTAATTCTATAAGCTTGATAATTCTTGATTATTTCTAGAAATGCTTCTAAGCGTGTTTGAATACCAGCATCTGCTGTATGAGCATCAAGTTCAAGGAATAAATATGGTTTATGTTGCATTTCTGATCGCACATAATCTTGGAAGAAAGAATCGAGAGTGCAACTAAAACTGTTAATATATAAAACAAATAAATTCTCATAAGATGCTGCTAATTCAATAGCTGTTTTTACGTAATTAGAGAAATACCAAGTGAGATTAGGGTCTCCTTTTGTTTCGAGAAAATCAAAAGGAATAACAGTAACACCCATACTGGTGAGTTTTTTAGGAATTAATAATGATGTTTCCGGTGGGAAAGCATTATAACTTCTACCTAATAAAAGAATGCCTATTTCATTTTCTTCTTTTAATTTCTTAATAGTATCCTTTCCTAATTGTAAGAATTGTTTTTCAACATCCATTTGAGTATTTATTGCTTTTTTATAAGCTTCATAAACTAATTTTTTTGGTTGATTTAGTTTTGTAATTCCTAAGTTTATTAGAGATTCATTAGATTCATAACCATCAGCAAAATCAAGGATTGGATCTAAAAATGTAACATTCTTGAAAGCCTGATTAGCAATGTAAGGAGTAGCTTGAGTTATTGGACAAAATGTAGATTCAATACTTTCTTTGTGCTTAGGCATATTATGAACATGGGGTAGAAAAATTGTAGTAATATCTTTCTTGATTAAATCAAGAATAGCTCCATGTAAAATTTGAACAGGATAACAGAAAGGAGCATTTGTCATAAGTTCTTTATCATCATCGATATCAGAAAGAATGACTTCATAACCTAGCTCATCGAAAAAGGTGAAAAACAATGGATACAAACTATGAGTAAGTAAGGCTCGAGGAATGCCAATTTTACCCTTAGCAGACTTTACCTTTCCTACAAATTTACTACTAAGGATTAAATCATTTCTAATTTCTACTAAATTTTCCTTCTCTTCTATCTTCTCAGAACCTTTCCATTGGTGTTCATATCTTGTGCAACTACCACCAAAATTAAATTTACGACCACCAACTTCATATCTTTCAATCTGGCAGTAATTTTCACAAGCTTTACAAGTAAAACTGCCAACATGTTTTAATTCTTCTTTAATTAAACTCTCAAGAGTTGTTTTTGTTGGCATTCCTTTAATTTCATGCTGATCATATTTTGTTCTAGCGATAAGAGCAATACCAAAAGCACCAATCAATTCAGGATTGGGAGGGATTATGATTTGTTTCCCAGTTGCTTCAGCAAAAGCAAAACCAACTGAATGATTCTTAGCAACCCCTCCTTGAAAGAAAATTTTCTTACCAACGGGTCTCGAACCTTTTACTTTATTCAGATAATTATCAACAATGGAATAAACTAATCCTCCAATGATATTATCTCTGCCATAACCCTCTTGTAGAGCAGTTCGGATATCAGTGTTAATGAAGGCAGCACAATCTGCTTTAAATCTAACAGGAATTTCAGCGTTAATTGCAGTGTTTGAAATATTGAAAACATCAACACCAAGATCACCCTTGGCACTTTCTTCAAGGAATGAACCAGTTCCAGCGGAGCAAGTAGCATTCATAGCATAATCAACAGGAACACAATTTTGAAGGAACATATATTTGGAATCTTGACCGCCTATTTCAAAAATAGTATCAACTTCAGGATCATAAAAAACTGCTCCTTCTGAATGAGCAGAAATTTCATTATACACAGCAGAAGTACCAAGAAAAGCACCAACTAGTTGCCTTCCAGAACCAGTTACTCCTACTAAATCTATATTACAATTTCCAACTTGTGATATAATTTCTTGAATACATTTTCTAGTAGCTTTAATAGGATTGCCGCTAGTTCTACCATAGTAAGAAGCAAGAATTTCTGAATCTAATGGATCAACTAAAACAGCTTTAGTTGTTGTAGAACCAACATCAACACCTAATAAATAAGATGATTTTTTATCAAAATTCTTCTTGTATTCTTTAGGTTCGATAATAGTAACTTGATTAGTAAATTGTTTCAAAGAAGGAAGAGTAGAGAAGCTTTTTCTTTTCTTAAGAATTAATTCTTGATTTGCTGGTGAATCTTTAGCTAATAGAGCTGTTCCGTATGCTTCAAAAACGGGGCTAACATCTTTTAAAACAATCTCAATATCAAAAAGCTCTTCTTTAAGCAATTTAATAAAAGCATCATTAAGAGAAACCCCGCCAATTACTAGAATACGTTTGATATCCTTACGCGATTGAATAAGTAAAATACTAACTTTGTTAACCATACTAGCCAAAACAGAAGTTAAAAGATCTTCAA
>JAEOUJ010000130.1 GCA_016839405.1 Candidatus Gerdarchaeota archaeon
AAAAATTTATTTATTCATACTCATTTTTTACTTATCTATTGAAAAAAATGAGAATCAATTAAAAATTAAAAAAGAAATAAAAAACGGATCTAAAAAATATATCCTTTGTTAATATTTTAGTTCACGAGAAATCGATAAAGCTTGTCGACCTAGAGTTTCACCAATTACAACATTCTTAAAACCATCAGCAGTGGAAACTATTGCACACCATTCCTTTTCTGTTTCATCTTTGAATGCTATAAGCATTTCTTCGCCACCATCGATATCAAATGCTACATATTCAGAATAACCAATCATGTCCTGCATACCAATTTTTCTCATTTTAATGCGTCCTAAAGTATCAGTTGCCTTCAATTCATCTATGATTGCCTTGTTACTTATTTCATCTATTTTTGATATAATAGTTACTTTGACGTGTTGTTTTACTTTAGCTATTGTTTTTATTGGTATATCAGTTGGATCTGGAACAACCATAGTAACATTTGATTTGACTCTTTCTGTTAGTATTTCATCAAGTCTTTCTATTATAGCATCTTTACTATAAAGAATAGCTGTTTCAACCCTTGGTTTTGGATGTTCTTTCACAGATGTTTGTAATGCTTGATGTTGATCTCTAAATTCTCGAAGTGTATCTGCAATTTTAACTGCATCCCTAGCAAATCGTTTGTAGAAATTATCAAGACCACCTGTAGTGGCTTCTATTTCTTTTCTCACAGCTCCTTCAACTACACCTGTTATTTCACCAATTGCACCAATAGTTGTTTCTTCATTATTGCGAATTGTTGTTTTAGCTTGATTAGATGATTCTGCTAATGTAGTTGTTGAAGTTGTTCCAACAGTATCTACACCACTAGTTGCATCTGAAGCAATTTTTTCTTTAGCCTTCTTTGTTTCAGAAAGCAATACTCCTTTGGTTTCTGCTAATTTTGTTCCTGCTGCACCAATCAAAGTATCAGTTGTTGATTTTATTGATTCAGTTTGTTTCGTAGCAATACTTGTTGCTGCTTTTGAATTACTTGCAGTTAATGTTCCTAGTTTCTGAATAGCAGTTTCTTTTGCTGCTTCAAAAGTATTCTTTGTTTCTTGAACGGATTCATCAATTGTAGAATGCATTGTGGTAATTGTTTCTTTTATTTGCGTATTGATATCAGCGTTATAATTAGCTTTCAAAAGAGTTATACTTGATTTTAAGGCTTCAATGGAATTGTTTGTTTCATTAGTTGCTTTTGTATTTTGCTCATCAACTTTAGTTAACATAGCAGTTGCTCCATCTGTTACAGCTTTATTATCTAAATCTACATTTGCTGCAATTTCTTCATTATGCTTATTAACTAACTCGTTAAGAGATGCAGATGCTTCTTCACATAATAATCCAATATCATTTGAAGTTGCTTCTTTAAGGTCATCAATTTGTTTCTTGAACTTATTAGCAATGCTACCAAGTTTAGTTACAAATTTCTTTTGAAATTCACTTAAATCTAGAGCAATATCATCCTTAACTTTCTCAAAACTTTCAGCAATACCAGATTTGAATTGATTATTCAAATCAATTCTATTTTTCATAGCTTCTTCAGTTGTAGATTTGATTGTTTCTGATTGACCTGCAGTTATACTTTCTAAATTACTATTCAAAGTATTAACATTACCTTCAGATTCATTAACAAATGATTCTAAGCCATTCAGGATATGATCTCTTGTTTCATCCAATTTAGTTTTAGAATCACTTTTCAAATCACTGCCCATAGAATCTGTTTTATCACTGATCGTTTTAGCTGCTGATTCAATATTTTTTGTCCCATCAGCTAGAAAAGCATCATTTTTCTCTTTAATTTCAGAACTCAACATTTGTAATTCTGATTCTGTTTGACTCTTTAATTCTGTACCAAAAGCAGCAAAATTTTCATTGGTTGAAGATTCAAAAGCATCAGCTGTTTCAGTTTGGCTTTTCAAAAAGCTATTAGCCCTTGAGCTGATATTTTTCTTAGTTGAATCAACTGTTGTTGAAATTGTATTTGTAGCTTCAGCTGTTCTCGTTTCAATTAATGTACGAGCTTCAGTACTATTCTGAGTTACTTTATCACTACTTTTCTTTTTCTCGGCACGAACATGCTCTTCTGTATCTTTCATTACTTTATTCAAATGAGCAACTTGGTCATCAACAAATTTCTTGAGTTCAGTTACAAGTTGGTCAATTTTTCTTGCATCATTTTCTGCTTCAGCAGCAATTTCTGCATATGGATAAAGACCAATTGCCTTGTCAACCAAACCTTCAATATTGTAAGCATAATTCTTTCCAAATAATTTCTCAAGAATTGTCTTTACATTGGAGATGGGTTTCACACTGGTATATTTAGCAATTTCACCAGCTGAAAGTGGACCAAGAGCGAGTAATGAAAGATAGACTTTTTGTTCATCTTCACTAAGACCAATCTTAGTTAAGAATGGAGATGTTGACATTTCTTTTACCCCTCAATTTTTTTTATACTACAAAGTATTTAACTACTTTAGGAATAATTTACAATCAAATTATAATCAATTTGATTTGTATGTAGTAACACAAAAGAAGAATACTATTTGAATTTTCTTCTAAAGACATATTAGTAAATATTTTATGAAAGTTAAGAAAATAAGAAAGAATGAAAAAAAGCTCATAGTGAGCCTTCTTGTATTGCTTTAATATCTAAAAATGATTCTAAGATTCCTTCGTAAATTTTACCATCAATTATAGTCAAAGGACGTTTAGCTTCAGCAGCAATTGAATCTTCATGGGTAACTACAATAAGTGTTACATTTTCTTCATCATTGATTTTAATTAGGTAATCCATGATTTCCCTTGAAGTATTGCTATCCAATTGCCCTGTAGGTTCATCTAGGAGAATAACTTCTGGTTTATTAGCTAAAGCTCTTGCAATAGCTATTCTTTGTCTTTGACCACCACTTAATTCCATTGGAAAATGATTTCCACGATCGGGCAATCCAATTATATCAAGTAATTCTTCTATACGTTCTTCTCTTTCTTGAGCTGGTGTGCCATTAATAATCATAGGCAATGCAATGTTTTCTGCTGCAGTTAAAATTTCTAATAAATTAAATGCTTGAAAAACAAAACCTATTTTATTTCGACGCAGATCACGAACTTCTTTTCCAGGCATTTCAGAAATTTTCTTGCCATTAAAATAAATCTCACCAGAGGTTGGTGTATCAATTGTTCCAATTAAATTGAGAAAAGTTGTTTTACCACTACCAGATGGTCCAACGATAGTGGCATATTCTCCTCTTTTAATCGCAAAATCAATACCATTAATTGCTCTAATTGGTGATTCTCCAAAAGAATATTCTTTTGTTAAATCTTTGGTGACTATAACATAATCTTCTTCATTTGCCAAAGAATACACGTCCAACTTGAGAATCAAAAGACATCTAGAATAAAAAGCGTTTCTAATAATCTTGATTTTCAGTTATATTATCATATTTATAGAATATAAAATGAAAAGTGGTTTTTCATTTTTATCTAATATCACTTTTCATTTTTTTCTGATTTGTTTTCTATTTCTGGCTCTAAAGGAATAGCAATCATCATAATCAGGTAGACTAAAAATGCTGTTCCTCCAGTAACTATAAATGCTATGACCCATAAAATTCGAACAAGATCAACATCCATGTTGAATTCTTTTGCTAATCCAGCTGATAATCCTGAGATCATTTTATCTGTTCGAGATCTATATAATTTAGATGGTTTTTTCTCCTCGGTTTCATCAGTTGATGTTTCAGCTTTCTCTTCTATTATGATTTGTTCTCCACAACTAGCACAAAATTCTGCAAAGTCTTCATTTGCAGCACCACATTTTGGACAATAAACTGTCATATAGTTAATCACCTAAACAAATAACATGAAAGATTTGAGTAATTAGCTTTTAAAATCTTTTTAAATAAAAATTCTAAATTGAATGATATTTTTGCTATTGGTTTAATTAAGTAATCGTAAATCAATCACAAGATTTGAGTTTATTCCTGGTATTATTTCATAGACATATTCTCTCCCAATTTGCTTCACAAAAACTCCCTTTACTTGAATATTATTGTTATCAAGAAATGAACCAATAGAGCATAATTTAATTTCAAAAGGAAATAGAATGTCCAAATTGTCAAACACTCAATAAAATAGAATCAGTAAATTGTATTTCATGTGGCATTAACTTCATAAAGTTCAAACAAGAAAAACAAATAGATATGGATGTTCTACGAAAAGCTGATAAATTAAGAAAAGATTAAATCAGGATTAATTTTTTTAATAATTAGGAGCAAAAATTATTTCTTTTATAACACCCTTTATTATAAGGAAATGTCATGTCTATTGTTAAAAAACATTTCATTTTATGTCAAATTCTCTTAATTATCATAGGATTAAATATCATTTCAATTAAAGTTAGTTCCTACTCTTTTCCCTTAGAGGATGAAATAAATGATGTTGCACATCTTATAGATAATAAGTTTCAAGATCAAGGAGATTATCAAGATGAAATAGATATAGTTAAACTAGAGTTGAATGGTACAAATTTAGAATTAACTCTTCAAAATGCGCCAATTGTTGATTTTAATCATAGATATTCATATACTATTCATTGGGATGGGAACGAAACTAATTATACAAACTATTCAATTGCTACAATTGGTAGTTCATATGAATTTTATATGAATAATTCTGCTATGACTTATTTAAAAGATAGTTCAGGCAAATTAGTTGTTCAGTGTCTTGTAAATGATGTGCTTAGAGTTGAAGAGAGAAAAATAATCATGCCAATAATTAATTTTTCATTGATTGAAAATCCTAACAATCCAGCATGGCTTAGAGTGTCTACTACGTTTACATTTGTAGATGTTTTTAATAATAATTATTGGGTGGATTATTTACCGGATTATAATTGGTGGTTAATAGAACCTACAAATAAAACATCAACAACAGATTCTGTTTCAAATTCTGGTTTTATTATTGGAATTATATCATTAGGCATGTGTATAGTAATAATTTATAGAAAGAAAAAATCATTTTTTAATTAATGATTGATTAATTTTCTTTTTCTAAAACATCTCAAAATTAATACTTTCTCTACACTTTATTTGTTTCATTTCTATCTAATAATCTCATATCAACACACCAAAAAAAGAATAATTAAATGCAAATCTATAAGAAAATTTATCATAAATGAATCGATTGTTATTATAGGGGAAAGATTGTGAAAAATAAAAAGATGTTTTTATTTTTTTTATTAGCTATAATTTTACAAGGTTTCTTGGTGAAATCTATTGTAATAAATGACATAGATTCTTTTGCAATTAATAAAACAAAGAATCCTATACCATGGGTTCCAGCAGCAGATAATTATCATATTTGGGATGATAGACTTTATTTTACAATTGGTGATATCGTATATCAATATGATATTAGTGACAAGTCAAATATTACTTATCTAAATGCTGTTAATATCAGTGATTGTTTTTTAAATAAAATTTTTTTATGGGATTTTTTTTATTCGCAAATCATATTTCATGAGGATGTGTTGTTTGTTTGTACTCAAAATATAAGTACAGATGAAAAAATTGACCTTAAATTAATTATATGCGATTTAACTGCAAATGGCATAGTAAAAAACAGAACTATTGAATATGTTAGAGATGATATTGCTAGAATTCTATGTTGCTATCAGCAAAAGATTATAATTGGAGATATTTCATTCAAATCTTTATATATTATTGATTTTGGACAACAAAATCCTAATGAAGAATCTATTGCAATTAATAATGAAACATTTGAACATCTTCCTTATGCAATTTTAAATGAAAATACTTTGTACTTATGGGATAGAAATTATTTTAATTATGAGTTTATTTTTGGAAGTTTGCTAATATATAACATTGAAAATCTAAATAATCCACTATTTGTAGATAGTTGGATATCGACTGAACCAAATTCAGAATTCTTCTATCCCAATAAAGTAGGAAATATTCTTTACCTTGAATCTGAAAATAACACAGCTGTTGCACTAAACATCACAGATATAACAAATATTACTGAAATTGGAACATTTTTAATTTCAAGTGAAGTAAGACATGACATTAAAATCTTCGATCATTATGCAATTGCTATTAATCCACTAAATATAACAATTTATGATATCTCAGAAATTGAAAATAGTGTAATGCTTGGGAATTATACTACCTCATTCGAGGTTCATTCTGGCGGTGGATTTTTAGAAGTTTTTGATGGTTTAATATTTGCTTCTAATGTATACATCTACGGAATGATGATTTTGGATTGGTTAAATCCTGAAGAGCTATTTGAACTAGATATCACCTTACCAGATCTTACTAAACCACTATATTGCCCACCAACAAATATCATTGGATTTGAATGTTTTTGGATTATATTAACAATAATATTGCCAACATTTACATTTGTACTCAAGCTAATAAGAAAAGGCGAGAAATGTTGTTAGGTATTGCTTTCTCTAAAGCTCCTTATTCATTTTTTCTCTTAATATAAACAATAGGAAAGAAAAAAAGAAGTGAAAAGAAGATAGAAAAAGCTTAAAAAACAGAAAATTTAAAGAGGAGAGAATAAAACTCTAGAAGTGCAGAAAAACTGCTTTTATGAATTGATACAAAAGATTCATAAAGGAAAGAAAAAAGAAACTGCAAAAAAGAAAAACGTGGAAAAAACAATTGGTGAAAAAAAATGGCCGATAAACCACATTTAAACCTAGTAGTAATAGGACATGTCGATCATGGGAAATCAACAATGACCGGACATTTATTATTTAAAGCTGGTGCTGTTGATAAGCGTTTGATTGACAAGTATGCAGAGGAATCTGAGAAGATCGGCAAACCCTCTTGGAAATATGCTTGGGTCTTGCAAAAGCTCCAAGAAGAACGTGAAAGAGGTCTTACCATTGATGTTTCTTTCTTCAAGTTCGAGACCAAGAATACTGTCTTTACGATTATTGATGCTCCTGGTCACCGTGACTTTGTAAAGAATATGATCACTGGTGCTTCTCAAGCCAATGCTGCTATTCTTGTCGTTTCCGCTGAAAAGAACGACCTTGAGGCTGGTCTCGCTCAAGAACGTATTGAGAAGACACCTAAAGGTGATCGACGAATTCCTGGTGGTCAAACTATTGAGCACTTAACTTTAGCTGTTACCCTTGGTATCACCCAAATTGTTGTTGCTGTCAACAAGATGGATTTGGTTGATTTCAAGGAAGATGCCTATAACCAAGTTGTTGAACGTGTTAATGCTGTCATTGACGACTTAGTCAAAGGTGGTATGATTTCCAAAGAGCGAATTGCTGGTATCAAATACGTTCCTACTTCTGGTATGACTGGCGATGGTCTAACCGGTTCAAGTGATAAAATGCCCTGGTATAAAGGACCTGCTTTATTAGAATCTCTTAATGACTTTAAAGCTCCAGAACCACCTGCTGATAAACCTCTTCGAATGCCAATTCAAGATATTTATGCTATCAAAGGTGTTGGTACTGTACCAGTTGGTAAAGTTGAATCTGGTATTTTAAAACCAGGAAAGGAAGTTATCTTCCCAATCTCCAAAAAGAAAGCTAAAGTCCAAACCATTGAAATGCACCATGAACAGCTTTCAGAAGCTCGTCCTGGTGATAATGTTGGTTTCAATATTAAGGGTATACCCCGTAACGAAATCATTAAAGGTGATGTCGTTGGTTATCCTGGTCCTGATGAACCAAAAATAGTTGATACTTTTGTTGCTCGAGTAATCATACTCAAAGATTTATCAAAACCTGGTTCAAATCAACCAACTGGTATGACCAAAGGATATGCTCCAATTATTCATCTTGGTCAAGCAGCTCAAGCTTGTCAAGTTGATGACTTTAAGATTCTTAAGAAATCTGCTAAACGTAAATCCCTTGTCAAAACTGGCGAATATGATCCTGATATTTACTTACTTGGTGGCGATGCAGCTGATATTACCTTCAGACCATTTGCTCCTTTCATTTGTGAGAAATTCGCTGATTATCCCGCATTAGGCCGTTTCGCAGCTCGTGATATGGGTCAAACTGTAGCAGTTGGAATTATAACTGAAGTAAAACACAAGTAAAATTTTTACTTGTTTTATCTTCTTTTTTTTGCTTTTCCATTTATCAAGCAAATTTATTTTGAAAGAAATAAATATTAAAAGGAACCTACTAATGTAGTTATATTATAGTATATCACCCAATACATATATCGTTGTGTGCTTATGCCAGAAAAGAGTGAAAGCTTTGAACAAAATAATTCAATTGTTCAAAGTACTATATGCCTTGACCTAATCTCAGGTCTAACTCAATTGCTAATTTTACTTATATTGAAGAAAGGACCTCAACATGGTTATGAGCTTGCCAGTTTGTTAGAACCAATTTATGGCCGTCGTTTATCACCTGGTACTATCTATCCCTTGCTTCAAAGGATGCAGGATAAAAAAGAATATGTTCATAGTCGTGCTGAAATTGTCTCTGGCAGAAAAAGGAAGATTTACACAAGTACAAGAAAAGGTCGTATTGCTTTAAATACTGCTATAGAAATTCTTCGTTGTGTAATAAGCAACCAAAATCCTGATATTGATGAAGATGAACCAGGTGTTGAATTGTTAAAGAATCTCGCCCAGTATCGAATATTACTTATTCTTGATCAATCTCCTCTCCATGGGTATAAGCTAGTTGAAAAATTAGATACATTATTTGGTAAAAAAATAGCTTTAGGAACAATTTATCCATCACTTCATCGATTAATAGATTCTGGTTATATTCTCAGCAATTCACAATGGACCGGTGATCGTGAAAAGAAAGTTTATGATTTAACTTCCACTGGCAAACAAGTATTGAAGCAAGCTCATCAAATTATTGTACAAATTGCCGATGAAACCCTTTTTGATTAAATATACCCTTTTTATTTAATTACATGCAATTTTATCAATTCATTTACTAACGAAAATCCTTTAATTATTAAAAAATTAGGTATAATCCACTAACATAAAACATTAAATAAACAATCTGTTGGAGATATTATGCGTCAAACACGAATAACATGGTTTATAATTAGTTCTCTTCTAGGTATTTTATTTATAATATGGGGTGCTATAACAAATACTCGACCATTAATTCCTGGTGACAGCTGGCTTGTTTTACCTGGATTAATTTTATTTGCAATTGGTTTGTTTGGCGTATTAGAAGATTATTTAATGGATCGTCGAGTAATCAATTATCTTAATTCACGAGATGCTGAAAACAAAACCTTGATTGAAATT
>JAEOUJ010000131.1 GCA_016839405.1 Candidatus Gerdarchaeota archaeon
GAAGTAAGAGCTTTATTTGAGGAAATAGCGGGTATAGCTTCTTATGATGAGAAAAGAGAAAGAGCACAGAAAAATCTTGAAGATGCACGAACAAAATTGAAAATAGCTTCTGTTAGATTAGAAGAATCAATGAAAAATCTTGAACGACTCGAAAAAGAAAAAGAGGATGCTTTAAGATACCAAGAACTAAAAGTGCGAATAAAAAATACTGAGGCTAAATTAGTGCATGCAAGAATACGCCAATTAAAAAATCGCATTCAAGAAATTGAAACTAATGTTCAAACATTAAAAGATTCACAAAAGAAATCAGAAATAACAATCGAACAAATTGAAGTTACCATTAAATCTTATGATGATCTTATTGCTGAAGCAAAAACGAAAGTTAAAGATGCAACAACTCATTCATTTAATATTTTAACTGGCGAAATTGAAGAATTAACCAAAAAACTTTCACAAGAAATTATGAAAAAAGATCAAATTGAAATTGAATTACTTGAACTAAAGCGATCTAAAGAATCCATTGAAAGTCAATTGAACACATTGCTACAAGAGAATAAAGAATTAGAACAATACACAACATCAACAAAAGGTCAACTCGAAGGCGCTGATGATACGCTTAAAAAAATTCAAGAAGAATTAGATGTAAAACGACAAATGTTAGAAAGCTCTCGAACTGGAGAAATTATGGATCAATTAGAAGAAATTCGTGCTAATACAACTGAAATGAATAAACGAAAATCTGAATATGAATCACAGTTAGCTATTTTTAATAATAACTTGAACATTAATAATTCCAAAATTGATGAAAAAGAGAAACGTGTTGTTGAGGTTGCAGGTATTTTAGCTATATTTAGTAGCAGAAAAGCAAAATATCTAGAAGAATTAAGTAGTTATGGTAATTTACAAAGAGATTTACAAATCAAGGTAAATGAATCAAGAGAAGAGCTAGAAACAGTTGAAAAGGAAATTACTGATAATGAGCAAAATCTTCGAGATGTTGCATTAACAATTAAACGAATACAAACAGAAGTTGAAACAACAAAGAAAATAATAGAGGAAGTGGCTTCTAGAGATAATGGAATTAAATTAGTGCTACAAGCACGTGATGAGAATAAAATAAAAGGAATTTATGGTACAGTTGGGGAATTATGTAAAACGCATCCAAAATATTCTATTGCATTAAATGTGACAGCTGGGAATAGAACTGATTATATCGTTGTTAAGGATGATGAAATAGCTGCTACATGTATGTCAATGATCAAGAAAGCAAAAGCTGGTAGAGTTACTTTTCTCCCACTAAATAAAATAAAACCAATTGTAATTAATCCAAATGTAAATGATAAAGGAATCATTGGGCGAGCTATTGATTTAGTTGAGTTTGATGAAAAATATAAGAAAGCAATAGAATTTGTTTTTGGACAAACACTAATTGTTAATAATCTCGATGTTGCAAGAAGAATTGGATTTAATTACAAGGCAGTAACCCTAGACGGAGATATTGTTTATCCTTCAGGTATGATGACAGGAGGTTTTTATCAAGGTAAAGATAAAACAAAAATTTCACTTATAGTTGAAGATGAAGCTCAACTACCAGAATTGGAACAAGAATTCTATACTTTACAAGAAGAACGAGATAGATTAATTGAATATCGTTCTGAAATTAGCCTAGAATTAAACGATGAATTATTACCAAAACTTAACGATGTGAAACGCAATTATGATTTAAAGGAACGTGATATAAAAAGTATTGAAGAAGAAATTGAAATACGCAGTAATGAAAACTTGAAAATTCTACAGGAATTAGAAGGATTAACAAAAGAGCATGAAGATCTTGAAGTAAAAATTGAAGAATTATTGAATTCACGTAAAGATATTAGCATAAGTTTAGAAACAATTCTTGAAGCAGAAATTCGCTTAAAAGAAGAATTAAATGCAAGTGGTGTTCAAGGTTTATTAGGAGATATAAAAGAAAAAGAATCGCAACAAAAGGAAATTGGAGAAATAATAAATAATCTTAGAATGGAACATTTCAAAATAACTTCAAACTTGGAGAAAAATATTGAATTAGTTAAAAATATGAAAGGCCAAATCGAAGGACTTGAGAAAGAGGAACCTGAAAAAAATAACAAGATTAATGAAATTCAAACTATAATTGATGGTTTTGAAAAAGATTTAGGTGCTAAAAAACAAAAACGAGATGAATTATTTACATTAATAAAAGATAGCCAAAATGAACAAGAGAAACTCGAAAAAGAACAAAGGGAATTACGAGAACAATTACAAGAAGAGCAACAAACACAAAATAAAAACCTAATTTTAATAGATCGCTTAGTTAATGAAGAAACTAACACTAAATTACAAATAAATGAGCTAGAAGAATTAGCTGTTGAACGGGATTTACCCTATATTTTTGCTGAAGATGAAGAAATAGATGTTGATATACTCAGAGAAGTAATGAATGGTTTAAAAGCAGAATTGGAAGCATTACCTGAAATCAATATGAAAGCAGTTTCACAATATGAAGAAGAACTTGAATTAAATATAGAATTACTAGAAAAGAGGAAACATGTTGAGAAAGATTATGAAGCAATTAATCAAGCAATTTCAGATATCGAAAGTGAAAAACGCGAGAAATTTATGACTGTATTCAATAGTATATCTAAAGATTTCAACAGAATTTTTGGTATTCTTTCACCAGATGGTCGTGCACGTATAGAGCTTGAAGATAAAGATGATCCATTTAGTGGCGGTCTAAATATCATGGCTAATCCTGGAGGTAAGAAAATTGTTAGTATGTTATCATTATCAGGTGGAGAAAAATCCCTTACCGCATTAGCAATGATTTTCGCAATTCAAAGATATAAACCTGCTCCATTTTATATTTTTGATGAAATTGATGCTTTCCTTGATTTAAATAACGTAAATAAAGTTGCTACTATGGTTAAAGAAATGAGTAGAGATACACAAATTGTTATTATAAGTTTAAGAGCGCCAATGATCGCTGCAGCCAGTAAGATTTTTGGTGTTACAGCTGGTGAAGATAGAATATCACAAATTGTTTCTGTTTCTCTAGATGAAATTATGAAAATTGTTGAAAAAACAGAATTACCAACAGAAGTAGAAGTATACGATTATTAAATTAATAATGAAATAAATTGGAGGAAAAAAAATGGCAAAAGAATCAGAATTTGAATTTCCAACAGATGAGAAAATCATCGAAGAAGATTATCCATTCTGGTTACGTGCGCCATTTAGATTGTTAACTGATGTTACTCAATTTAGAAAAATAGATCCTTGGGATCTTGAAATTGCTGAGTTAATTACAAGATTTGTTGAAAAAATGAAAGTTTATGAAGATATAAACTTCCCAATACTTGGTCGTGCTATTTTATCAGCAGCTATTTTATATCGATCTAAAGTAACAGATTTGATTAAAATAATTGAATCTACTGATGAACAACCAGAAGATTTAGAAGCTCTTGGTTTTGATATTCCAGAAATTTCTCCATCATATCACATTTCGCAAAGACCAGTTACTTTTAATGAATTAGTCTTTGCATTTGAAGGATTATTAAAACAAGAAAAAAGATATAAACATCGACTTGCTATCAGTCGAAGAAAAGCCCTAATAGAACCATTAAAAATACCACCAAAACCCATTAGAGTAATAGATGAAGAATCAACTAAAATTGCTAAATTAAAAAAAGATGTTTATAATCGATTGGTTAGATTATATTCTCAATATTCAAGACCTATTAAATTTGAAGAATTGATTTTACCAAATGCTAATAAAATCACAATTGTTCGCGTCTTTCTTTGTATCCTTTTCTTGAGTTTTGAAATAAAAGCAAAAATCTTTCAATCAAACGATCTTGAAACAATTACTTTGATACCTATTAGAGATAATGAAGAGGAATTTTTAGGTGGTTTAGAAAAAATTATTGAAGAAAAATTAAAAGAAGGGGCACCTACTGAAGAAAGCATTACAATAACAGAAATAACGGAAGAAGAGGAGTTTTTAGAAACAACTGATCATTTATTTGATCTTGAAGATATTGAGAATGATGAATCAAGCGAATTTTTTGAATCAGAAGAAGAAGAAGAATAGCTTCTTAAATAATTTAAAAAAATTTTAGGTAGTAAATAATCTTACTAACCATGGTCCAGCTAATACAACAATTATTAATACTGCAGCAAAAATCATAACTGCATATGGACCAACTTTAATTCCCGGAGTATCTTCTTCAAAGAATCTAATTAAACCAGCACCAGTTGCAGGCATTGCTCCACTGGATTCACCTGATCTTCTGGAACGACGACTCATGGATTTTTACTCCTTTCAAATAGTAATTTAGAATCAAGAAAATATCCCTTTAAAACTTTCTTATATTGTTGTCAAAAAATTATCATTAAAAATTGCATATTATAAATTAATA
This sequence comes from Candidatus Gerdarchaeota archaeon, assembly GCA_016839405.1. The sequence continues at coordinate 4,437 of JAEOUJ010000131.1, forward strand.
AAACGAATAGAAACACACTCTTAAAAGGATATTAATGCTATATATTTACGATTTGAGTCAGCTTAATTCAATGATAGGCTGGGAATTGTTATGAAGTTGGAAAAAGCTTCTACTGTAGCAAAATCAATTTTAGCTGAAGTAGGTAAAGTTATTGTTGGAAAAGAATCCGTATTAGAAAAACTATTAATTGGAATATTAGCCAAGGGAAATATTTTACTCGAAGATGTTCCTGGTTTAGCAAAAACAATGATGATCAAAGCTTTTGCTCAAGTTATGAAATGTGAATTTACACGTGTTCAATGCACTCCAGATTTATTACCAGCTGATGTAACGGGTTCTACAGTATATAATCAGAAAGAACAAGAATTTAGTTTTAGAAAAGGACCTGTTTTTACAAATCTGCTGTTAGTAGATGAAATTAATCGTGCATCGCCTAAAACTCAATCATCACTATTAGAAGCTATGCAAGAACATCATGCTACTGTTGATGGTATAACTTATGTATTACCACAGCCCTTTCATGTACTTGCAACACAAAATCCAATAGAGTTTGAAGGAACATTCCCATTACCCGAGGCTCAGCTTGATAGATTTCTTATGAGAATTGGAATAGGTTATCCAGATACTTCAGAAGAAATTGAAATTCTAAATAAAAGAATTGAAAGGAAAAGAGAGGAATTTGAATTAAAACCACTAACTTCGA
>JAEOUJ010000132.1 GCA_016839405.1 Candidatus Gerdarchaeota archaeon
ATCAACAATCCCTGTTTCTGTTCCAGCAAGTTTACTTGTATAACCCATTAAGAACCATAACATTGCTTGTTCTGGTGTTAGTTTGGATACTGGGGGTAATACTCCATTGGCATCAGCTGTTAAGAATAAAATGGTTTTTGGATGATCACCAACTGGAGGATCTTTAATATTAGTTAAAAAAGATAATGGATAAGATCCTCTTGAATTAGGTGTTAAACGATCATCAAACAAATCAAATGTTCCCCAAGGGAACATGAATGTATTTTCAAAAATCGCTCCATGCTCAAGATAATTATCTTCATGTAACATTGCATTATAGATTTCTGGTTCTTTATCTTGTCTTAGATTTATTAATTTAGCATAACATCCATATTCAAAATTTGCTATGCCATTATCACTCCAACCATGTTCATCATCTCCAAGTAATGCTCTTGATGGATCTGCTGATAAAGTAGTTTTTCCTGTTCCAGATAACCCTAAAAGTAATGCAGTATCACCATTTGGTCCTTCATTTGCTGAACAATGTAATGGAAGTATACCTACCTCAGGCAAGATATAATTCATTACAGTAAACATTAATTTCTTTATAGATCCACAATATGCTGAACCAATGATAACTCCCAAACCTCGATCAAAATCCATTGCTACAATCATATTACTTGTTTTACCATCTGGTAATTTTCTAATTCTATCCTCATATCGTTTTCTATCTAATTTATCATATGGTAATACTAGTAAAGTAAATGGTCTATCAGAAAAGATGCTTTTACTAATATCAGATGGTATTGGTCTAAACATATTATAAGTAAATAATGTATATAATGCATGACTGCCAATTACTCTCGCTCTAACTGTATAAGAAGGATCTGCTCCAAGAGTTCTATCAGATTGATAAATTTTCTTCTTATTTTTTAAAAATTCTATAGCATCATTCCAAGCCATATCGAATGTTTCATCTGTTATTGAAATACAATTTGGAGATGACCAGTCTATATTTACTTCACTTTCCTTTCTTCTTACTATAACTGTGTCTTTAGGACTTCTTCCTGTAGATTCTGTTGGGGTCCATGTTGCTAAAGCACCATTAGCGCTTTTTATAGCTTCTTTGTTAGCTATAATTTCCTGAATAAGCTTTTTCCTGTCAGGATTATTAATCACTTTTTTATGATTACCTAACATTTCCTCTAAATTAGCCATCAAATTACTCAAATTATCTACCTTCTCATAGATTCAGATAAATGAATCTAGTATTATTAGCGATACACCAAAATGTGTGATTTATTCCTTTTAAAAAGTTATTTTATGTTAATGAATTTTCATCCATTTTTTTTCCAGTTGTTTTTTTGTTTTTCATAATCCTGATTAAATCATGAATTATGAAAATTATAAGTAAAATAACAAGAAAACTCACCAACACTATTAGTGTGATAAAAATTGGATTGCTACCAATATTTAGAAATGCCAAAATCGTAATTGGAATCATAATAACTATAATAGATAAAATAGATATCAACAGTATTCTTTTGAAATTCATAGATAAATCACTCATATTTTATATTTCAAATTTATAATTAGTTGGTATACGTAAAAAATTTTTTATGGCACAATATTACTTTTGCAATAGATAATTTAAACTAAATTTATTTATTTATATATCAGGATGAATATGATATGAGTGAAGGTGTTCAAGCAACTCGTATGAATTTAATGAAACTACGAGAACGTAGTAAATTAGCTGAAAAAGGCCATGATTTACTACAAGAAAAATTAGATTCTTTAGTTATACGTTTTTTTGAGGTTGTCGATACTATACGAGGTTTACGTGAAGAAACATCAAAAATGACACAAAAAGCATACAATTCATTGGTAGATGCTCAAATGGCTGTTGGACCCCTCCGTTTAAAAGAAATTTCATTTGCAGCTCCTGAAATTTGGCAGATAGAAGCTTATGAGAACAATGTTGCAGGAGTAATTGTTCCTAAATTAGATTTAGATAAAGTTCGTGATGAGTCAGAATCTAGATTATTTTATGGATTTTTGAGCTCTAGTGCTGAAATAGATAAAACTGTTGAAGATTATAGAAAGGCAATTGAAAAAATAGTTGTTCTTGCGGAAACTTTAGCAATGCTTCAAATTTTAGGTCAGGCAATAACAGAAACAAAACGAAGGGTAAATGCCCTGAGATTTATTTTAATTCCAAGATTAAAAAGTCAAATTACTTTTATAGAAACAACTTTAGAAGAACAAGAAAGAGAACAATTTGCTCAATTGAAAAAGATAAAAGAAAAACTTGAGAAGAAATCAAAAGAGAAATTTATTTCATAAAAATAAAAACAGAAAAAACAACTTCTACATAAAGAAGCGTTCTTTCATACTCAAGTCTGATTTTACTTTACCCATTACTTTAGTTATTGCTTTTTTGAAATCGTTATCAGTAACATAATCTCTGTTATTTCTGACTGCAAACATACCAGCTTCTGTGCAAATATTCTTTATATCAGCTCCTGAAGCTCCTTCTGTCATACTTACTACTACATCTATGTCCACTGTATCATCAAGTGACATTCTTCTTGTATGAATTTTGAATATATCTGATCTAGCTTTTGCAACTGGCATACCTATTTCAATAACTCTATCAAATCTACCAGGTCTTAGAAGTGCTGGATCTAATATATCAGGTCTATTTGTAGCTGCAACAACTCTAACATCACCACGAACATCAAAACCATCTAAATTACTTAATAGTTGCATTAATGTTCTTTGAACTTCTCTATCACCACTAGTTGCTATATCCAATCTTCTTGAACCAATTGCATCCAATTCATCTATAAATAGAATTGTTGGTGATCGTTCTTCAGCAAATTCAAAAATCTCACGGACTAATCGCGCTCCTTCGCCTATGAATTTTTGAACTAATTCACTACCAATCACTCGTATAAATGTAGCATGTGTTTCATGAGCTACAGCTCGAGCCAATAGTGTTTTTCCAGTTCCTGGTGGGCCATATAGCATCACACCTTTTGGTGGAGAGATACCGACTTTCTCGAATAATTCTGGTTTAATTAGTGGTAATTCAACAGTTTCTCTTAATTCTAAGATTTGTTCTTCAAGTCCACCCACATCTTCATAAGAAACACTTGGACGATCTTCAACCTCCATAGCAGAAACCATTGGATCTTTTTGTTGCGGTAAAACTTCTACAATAGCGAAATTTCTTTGATTTAACGCAACTCGTGAATTTGGTTTAAGTAAATCTTTTTTAATCGATTTAATAACATTTACAACAAAACTTGGACCACTTGAGCTACGAACTACTGCACGTCCATCATCTAAAGCATCTACAATTGTGCCTGTAATTAATGGACTTCTTTTCATTTGTTCAAGGTCATTTCTCATCGAAGCAATTTCACGTTCCATTCGCATGCGTTCATTGTCAATTAGTTGTTTCTCTGTTTCAAGAGTTCTTATCTTTCGTTCTAAATGACGTGTATAGGATAAAAGATAACTACGATCTTTTTCAGCTATATCCTTGTCTTCGTCTTCCTGTTTAACTTCAGGACTCATGTTTTTACATTACTCCAAAATTTAACCCTTAAATTTTATGTTCTTTATCTCAGATAAAAATGTATGTGTATAGACGGTTTCAAATATTTGATTATTTACTTTAGATTTTAAATCAATGATTTAGTAGTAGTTTTTTAACCATTTTTATTCCAGATTTACTTTTTTGATAATAATTTGGTATAATTTTTTGCTTTACATAACCCATTTTCTCATATAATTTAATAGCTGGAAAATTTTTTTCAAAAACCATTAATTCAATCAAGATTTCATTTGATTTAAATAGAGATTTCATATTTTGTCTAATTATTTGTTCAACTTCAAACATTAATTTTGTGCCAATTTTTTTGCGACGATATTTTTCAAGCACATTTAAAGTAATTATTTCAAAATTCCCTTCCGATTTCAAAAAAGCAACTATAAAACCTGCTATAATTGGTATTGAATCTTCATCCAATTCAGCTACTAAAAATATTTCATCATATTTTTTATGTAAAAAGAAATAGAATAATTTTTTATCAAAACGTTTTGAATCATCAAAACATTGTAACTCAATTTCGTATATTTCATTTATATCATTAATATTAGCATGTCTTATTTTGAGATCCATAGATATCTCTCTAATTCAAATTGTATAATTATTGTTTATTTGATTTTTTATCTATTATTTTATTTGTTGATATCTACGAAATGTTTTTCATTTAATTATTTAAAATCTATTAGCATGAATCCAGCAGAAAATAATAATCCAGAAAAATCTACTTGGACTGATTTAGATAAGAATTATCTAATTGCAGCAGCAATTGGATTAGTTGTATTAATTACTACAATAATAATAATACATTTTACAAGAGGAGAAACTAAGTGGTTAGCGATTTTTGCTTATCCATTACTATTCTATTTTATCTTCTCCCAAATTATAAGTGGATTTGGTTTTATTACTGGGTATTTTCCTATGGCACAAGATATAATTAATTGGCTTACAAAAACATCAAAAAAGAAAGCTTATGATCAAGAAGAACTAGAAAAACTTGATGAATATTTAGAAATTTTGGATAGAAAGGAGAAAGGAGAAATTGAGAAATTAAAGGAAAAATTAGCTGAAATTGAAAGAAAAGAAAGTATTTGTTTGGAAAAGTATGAAAAAGGTAAATTATCTGAAAGGAAAACAAGACGTGAAATGGGTAAAATTACTAAAAATAAAAAGGAAATAGAAAAAGAAGAAATTAAATGCAAAGAACAGTTTAAAGAAGAAAAAGAAAAAATTATAAAAAAGCAAAAGGAATTCCGAGGTAAATTTGGTGAAAGAATCATTTCAAGACAAGAAGAAATAGAACCTATTAAATTTAAACTAATTATGCTTGTACCAATTTATGTAATAACTATTGTAGGTCTAGTTTTAACCATAATTGCTTTAATCAATCCAATAATTAGATGGGCAGATGGAACAACAATAGATGCTTTAGATAAATTAGATATGGTTAATGAATACTATAAAGGGATTGTAGCTGGGATAGGTATAGTAACAATTTATATAATCCCCTCAATTAGAGCAATAAAAGATCCAAATAAATTCTATATCATTAGATATAGAGAAGTAGATGAACGAAGAAAATTCCTGTTCTTTAGAATAGGCAAAAAGAAAGAGGATTCTCGATCTATAATTAACAAACAATTTGAAAATTTAAGAAAATATTTCTGGGACATTAAAACATTAATACGAAGGAATTTACTGATACCTATGGGTATGTCAATGTTGATAGCTGCACCAATTGGAGGTATGTCAATTTATCTTGGTATAAAAACAGGTATACGCAGAAAGGAACTAAGTAGATTAGATTGGATAGTATTCATAATAGTTGCTATAGCATTAATGTGTTTACTTGTTCCAACTTATTTTACATTCTTTGCAAGATTTCTTAAAGAAGGTATACATCCGAGTATTTCAGTAATTATTAAAATTATTTATGGAGCATTTTTGATATACGGGTTCTACCTTTTTACTCGGCAACCAATAGCACGATTAAAACACATGGAATAATTTTATCTATTATACTTTTTTTCGAGATATATAATTAATTGCTCTAAAGCTCTTCTAAATGCTGAATCTTTATTTTTCAATTTTCTACCTATTTCTGCCCAAGTATGTTTTTCACCTATTGGTATAAATATTCTATCAAAATGCCATCCTTGACCCTTAGGTTGCAAAGCAATTTTTCCTTCATCTCTCTGAGTAAAAATTCTTACATCTTCTAAATTATCACAATACGCAATTGCTGCAACGAAAAATGCCTGCCGATTTTTTTCATCCTCTAGTAGTTTTATTATTTTTTCCTGACCTAATATTTCATTAGCAAATTTAACTAAAGCACCTGGAAATTTATTTAAACTAGTGATTTCCAAACCACTATCCGAAACTGCAACTGGTTTTTTTAATAATTCATAAGCTTGTTTTGCTTTAAAAGCAACTACTTCTTCTACTGAAATGGATTGTATCTCAATTAATTCTATTTCTGTATTAAATGTAACATCAAATTTATTTCCAATCATATTAGTTATATCTGAGATTTTTTCTTTATTTTTAGTTACAAATACAAGTGATTGCTTGCTCATAAATTAAATACCGACCATTTTTAATTTTAATTCTATTTGCTAATCTTTCTCCCAATGTGTTAAAATTATTCCTATAATTAAAACAACAATGCCTATTGCTAGAGATATTCCTATGTTAATACCAGCATTAGAATAACTACTTGTTAGCATACTAGATCTTAAAGCATCAACTATATACGTTAATGGTGAAAATCTCGAGATAATATACATATATCTAACTCCATAAACATCAAAATAAACTCCACTAAGAAAGAACATGGGAATTGTTATTAAAGTTCCAAATAGTAGTGCATTATCTTTTATTAATCGACTTATTATCAATCCAATACCAGTGAAAAGCATTACACCCACAATTATAATTGGTAAAAGTATTATGTTGAAACTATTCCAACTGAAACCAAAAATTACCCATGAAGTAAAAACAATAAGAATTGTTGAAACCGATGCTATTATGAATTGCCAGATAAGTTCTGCACTTAAATATTCTATCCTTGTTAATGGTGTAGTAGCAAATTTCCTCAAAATGCCAATTTTCTTAAAATGTACTTGACGAATAATTGTTCCTAAAACACCAGTTATCATTATTATTACGCCTATAATTCCAGGCATGAAGAAATCAATATAATTTATCTCCCTTGAATAAAAGCCAACTAATTCTATATTAATTAAAGGATCAGTATTATTCTGTTGAATATTAAATTCATTTAAAACCTTCTTTACAATATGTTCAATTCTTTGTGCTCTTTGAGAATAAGGATCTACTATTAAGGTTACATTTGATTCAGAATAAATTAAAGAATTTTCATACCAATCAACTGGAATTAGCAAACAAATTACCTTATTATTTTGTTGCATATATTCAATAGGATTAACAGTTTCATTAATAGAATCAATTGTTATTGATTCATTTTCTAACAATCTGATTAATTCATTAGAATAAGGTGAATCATCATTGTTCTGAACTGATAATTCATAATTTACAAAACCTTGCTTTGCAAATATGGATCCAAATAATAGGAGAAGTAATATTGGAAAAATCACAAAAATAAAGATTGTAAATTTTGATCTATAAAATAATTTGAAGGAATAGAACAAATGGTTATTAATACGACGTAAACTGTGACCAAATTTCTTAAGAAGAATTTTAATTTGGTTTTTCTTTTGTTTATTCATATTTAATACACCTGATTTTTACTAATCTTTCCTCCATTTTGTTAGAAGTATTCCAATAATAAATATTGAAATAGCTAATCCACCTGAGATTGAGAAGTATTGCCAGAATTGTAATCTAGTAAAATCTAACATTAAATAACGCATTCCTTCTGTCAGATAAAACATTGGAAAGATTCTAGCTACATATTTTAGGAAACTTGGAAAAGTATCTAGTGGAAGCAGTGCTCCGCTTAATAATATTTGCGGGATTGATATTAAAACTGATACTAACATCACCGCTTCAATATTTGGAACCAGGCGTATAATAATCATAGCTAAACCTGAGAAAGTCATAGTTCCGAAAATTACAAATAATATCATCATTGGTTTTAAGCTTGAAACACTGAAATCATATATAAGTGCAAATAAAATGCATAAGGAACTAGCGATTATTGCTAGTAATAATTGCCATATTTGTTTTGATATAATCCACTCAAAGCGCTTTGTAGGAGTGGCTGTTAATCTATAAAAAATTCCACTTTTTCTTTCATTTAAATCATAACTAAGTCCAGTAAATAATGATAATGTAGATATTGAAACAATTATTATTCCAGGCAAAAAAGAATCAATAAATTTTAGTTCATTAACAAAGTAATTTTCTATTACTATTCCAAATTTAATATCAATAGGTAAAATTTCAAGATTAAAATCTATAACAGCTTCTTCAATTATTTCTAAAATATTCTGTGCACTAGAAGACGAAGGATCAAAATGAACTGTTATATTGCTTGATGTTTCTAATTGAAGATGTAAATCCCATAAACTAGGTATTACTAGAAGAATTGGTTTATTATTTTCATTTAACCATTTTGCAGGATTTATTACTGTTTCTTCTATAACATTTACTTCAAGATCTGTTAAATTATCTAAATATGAAATAAATTCTTCAGATTCTGAGCTCTCATTCCAATCAAGTACATCTAATGTATAATAATTTGGAGTTATTGATCGTCCAAAAATAGCTCCAAATATTATAATTAAAATAAAAGGGTAAATTATAGACCAAAAAATAGAGCTTCGAGATCTAAAATGACTTAGGCTAATTCCCCCAACATAATTTGATATGCGCTTCAAACTTAAGTAAAATTCTCTAAAAAAATTATTAATTTTTTGTTGAGCTTTTTTTGTTTCTTTTTTTGATTTTTCATCAATTTTACTCAAGTTGTTATTTCTCCTATCAGCCTCTATAATCTAATGATAATTTTTCACCTGTCAATGTGATGAAAACATCATTTAATGTTGGAGTTTGAGTAATTATATCAGAATAACGAACCTGTGCTTTATCGAGTTTTGCTAGAATTTCTAAAAGTGATATCTCATCACTTGAAATTAATATTTCATCATCAGAAACATCTAGTGGGCAATCACTTTTGAGTGTTTTAATTGCTTTTTGTTGTTCATTTGTATTTGTAAAACGAATAATAATTTTATTTCCACTACTATATCGATCTATCAATTCAATAGGTGTACCTATATCTTTTATCAAACCTTTATGAAGAATTGCTACACGATCAGCAATGACTTGGGGTTCAATTGCATGATTAGTTGTTAAAACAATCGTTTTTCCTCGTTCCCTAAATTTCTTAAGGATTTCCCAAATTTCTTTTCTAGCAAATTGATCTAAAACAGCAGTAGGTTCATCAAGAAAAACAATTTCAGGATCATTGATAAATGCAATTGCTAATCCTAATTTTCGTCTTAAATTTGGAGATAATCTCTTGTAACGTATATTTTCACTTTCTTTTAATTTGAATATCTCTAAAATTTCTTCAATTTCAATCATTTTATCATACATTTTACCCCAGAATAGAATATTCTCTTTAACAGTTAAATTATCGTGTGTATGAAATTCTTCTAGCAAAACACCAGTAATTTTTTTAATTTCTCTTAAATCAAATTTATTCGATAAATTATATCCTAAGATATTAATTTCACCTGAAGTTAACTTTTTCAATCCAACCAATATTTCAATAAAGATTGTCTTACCAGAACCATCAGATCCAAGCAAGCAAAAAATCTCTCCTCGATTTATTTTTAATGAAATATCACCTAATACTTCCTCTGAACCATAGGTTTTATGTAAATCTGAAATAATAATTATTGGTTCTGAATTCATTTAATACACACTTGGGGAATTGATTTCTTATGATAATATTTAGTCTCTTATATTAAAATATATGAACTATTCTGTGTAATTATTTTTCGATTATTCAATAATCTTTCTACATGCATTTTTGGTAAAATTTTAATAGATAACTACTATTCAATTCATATTAAAAAAATAATGGTACAAAACGAAATTTACTTAGGGATTTAGTTGTTTATGGAAATTTAATGGATTAATCTAAAATGTCATTATTCAAAAAACTAGTAAAAACACGAGATTCAAAAGAAGAAGGAGAACCTGAAAAGACGGTAGCAATCATTGGATTGGATGGTGCTGGAAAAACAACAATAATAAACCGCCTTTTAAGATCCGATTATAACTTAGTGCGACCAACTTTTGGAATTAATATTGAAATCTACAAATATAGATCTTTAGAATTTGTTGTTTATGATTTAGGTGGTCATACACCTTTAAGAGAAACTTTATGGGAAAAATTTGTATCAAGTGCTAATGGAATTGTCTTTGTTCTTGATTCAATTGATAAGAAACGTTTTAACCTAGCAGCTGAAGAATTTCAAAATGCTCTAAATTATAATCAAAAAGCACCTATTTTGTTTTTAATAAATAAAATTGATTTAGATGATGCGGCTTCAAATGAGGATGTAATGAAAATTATTGATTTTGGGGAATTAACTCGTAAACAAAGAGAATATAGTTTAGCTAGAACATCTGCTCTTACTGGTGAACAACTATTTGAAAGTTGGGATTGGTTAACTTTACAACTTTCACAAGATCTTGATTTACCAGCTTTAAATGTTAAAATTTTAGGAGGATATTTGACAACAATAGATGATAATAAAGAAATAGAAAGTATAATTTTAGGGAAACCTAAAACTCAATTTAAACATGCTGAACTCTTTAAAAAAGGGACAATTGAAATTAAAAGATTCCTTAGGCAAATGAGCCATTATCCTCGATCAGAATCACTTTTTCAAGCTGGAAGTAATCAGCTTGTTGTAGTAAAAGAGAGTGATTTAATAGTTGGTTTAATGATTGGAGAAAATGATCCAGCAGCGAGAGCAGTACAAATAGCAAAAAAGATATTAAATATGACTAAGAAAAAACAATATAATAATGAAGAAATTGATTTAAAATTACTTTTAGAAGATAATTTTCCATTAGATATTATGAAAGAAAAGTGATGTTATTTTTATTCCTTCTGATTTTCTTGTACGATTGATGGATATACTTCTATTACACCATCAATATTCTCTATTTTATCAACTATTTCAGCTAAATGAATCCCATTTTCAGCCCATATTTTACAAAGAATCATATAGGCGCCTGTTGTTGTTGCAATTGAATTAATCTCCTCAATTTTTTTAAGGGATCGTACAACTTTTAACAATTTATTTGCCTGTGTATTAAGACCAATATAGGCAATAGTATTAAAACCAAAAATAATTGGATTCACTTCAATTGAAAATTTCTTTATAATATTTTTATCAATTAATTTCATAATTCTTTGTCGAACTGTTGTCTCACTTTTCTTAATTTTTTTAGCTATTTCCACATTGGTTAATCGGGAGTTTTCTCTTAATAGTTCAATAATTCTCATATCAATTTTATCTAACAAAAGATTATCTCCAAATTTTTATATATTACACGAATTTCGAGCTAATTAATACGATTTTCAAATAATAAATTTGTGTGTTTATTTTAAGAATGTACAAGTATTATTTTATTGATCAAAATCATCTAATCGTTTGGAATAAGAGCCACTATCTGAAGGCATGTCATATTTTTTATAAGCTTGTTCTTCAACATCATCAACAGAGAATGGTTTAATCCTTTGAATATAACTCTTAATCAGGAAAATCGAATAAGAACCAATAATCTGTATAACAAGGATAATTATTGAAATGATTATAGTAATAATTAGAGCTTTTTTTATAGTCCCCAATTGACTCACTCCACCTACATTTAATTGAAAAGCTTCAATCATAACAACTGAAAAACTACTAATTAACAATGAAAAGAAAAATAGTCCAATGAATGAAAATAGAAATAAAAATAAACTAAATATTAAAGGATCAA
>JAEOUJ010000133.1 GCA_016839405.1 Candidatus Gerdarchaeota archaeon
ATTGCTTCTTGAAAGGTTTTTTCCCATATTGATAATTTATTGGCATTAGTAAATTTTACCAAATCTGTAAGTATTTCATTCAAATACAATTTCGTTCTTTCTAAAGTAGGGAAATGAATTTTGTCAATTTCTGTTTCTTTTTTAATAAGATGATAGTATGCCATAATTTCCCCTGTAATCGCTTTCCAATCAGATTTCCATACATCATACTTTTCATCTTTCTTTGCTAAAATGTGCCAAAAACTACTTTCACCAATAGATGAAGTACTTGAAATATCTCTATCTCTAAAATGTAAATAGGTTAAAGGTTGATATCTAAGATATAAGCGAGTGAAATTATTGTTTTTTAAGAATTTAAACCAAGAGTTTGGATCTTTTGCTATTATTACATTATCTAAATGTGTTTCAACAGGTATTTCCTTTACAAATTTAATATTGTCAAAAGAAATAGCTGCTGGATAATTTTTCTCAAAAACTACATCTTTACCATTTAGATAAGCATTGCCATAAGCTGTCAATGATGCAATTTGGTATGTTTCTTTATTCATACATAATAGTGGTTTTAGTAGATTTAATATATTTTCTATTTAAAATTCTGCAGAAACTATTAATATTAATATTTCAAGTTTTTTTTGTGTACTAGAGATGGATAATTTTGATTGTATTTTCTGTAAGATTATTAGAAAAGAAGAGTTTGCTGCTGTTTTATATGAAGATAATGATATTATGGCTTTTATGGATATCAAACCGATAAATGAAGGTCATGCTTTAATAATACCTAAGAAACATGTAGTTTTAGTAGAAGAACTTGATGAAGAATTTTATCTAAAATTATTTCCAATTGCAAGAAAAATCGCTTCTCGAATAAAAGAAAAACTTCCTGAAACAACAGCAATTAATTATTTTATTGCTGATGGAAAAGACGCTGGTCAAGAAGTTTTTCATGTTCATTTACATGTTATTCCGCGCAAACCAAATGATGGATTTAGATTTATTTTTGACGAAGAATATTACAATAGAATTTTATCTGAAGATGAACGAGAACAAATCAAAAATAAGCTTATACCTATCTAATCTCAAGATATCATTATTTTTTAAATTTCTAATTTCACTTCAAAAGATTTTTAATAATTAATAACATTGCAGTTCAAAATATAATATATAGGAGTCACTTACACTAAATGAAATTACTAGTTGCATATATGTCAATTTCTGGTAATACAAAAAAAATAGCTGAAGCAATTTTTGAAGAATTACCTGACACTAAGGAGATCAAACCTTTAAATGAGATAGAAAATTTAGATGATTATGATTTTTCTTTCATTGGTTTTCCAGTACATCAATTCGGAGCACCAAAACAAATTAAAGAATTTTTTGAACAACACACAATAGGTAAAAATGTAGCATTATTTGTAACACATGCTACTGGTTTGCATATGAAAGATATATTGGAACCACAATTAATTAGATGTAAAGAGTTAGCTAAAAATGCTAATTTAAAAGGATTTTATAACTGTCAAGGCGCTTTATCCGAACAAGTAGCTGAAAGAATGTTAAATCATGAAGATCCTCAGCTTAGAAAGTTTGCTGAAATGAGAAAATTTACATTAGGCAGACCAAATGAAGAAGAAATAATGAATGCACGAAAATTTGCTAAAGAGATAATTAGTGATTTTTAAAGTAAAATTTGTTATTTCTTTTATTCTTTTATTTTTATAACAAAATATTTCTAAAATCGTAAAGTAATTTACTATTATACAAATTAAAAATTAATGTTTATGGTGTTCACATGGATGTATTTGATTTCATAATTCCAATTGCGATGGCTTTAGTTATTACATTAATACATTTCATTGGTGAAAAGATATCAGAACATATGAAATCATTTCATTTTCAATTACAAAGTTTTGGTGCTGGATTAATGGTTGGAATAATATTCATGGAGTTGTTACCACATATTGCCACAGGTCAAGAACATCTTGATGAATTTATTTACATTCCCTTTTTATTTGGTTTTACTATTATTGCATTAGTAGAAAAAATAGTTTATAGAAGATTACTTAAAAAGCAAAATTTCAATCAAACATCCAGTAACAATCAAAATCAGTTAACTGAGAATTCATCAAACATAAAAACAAAAGATGATTTTTATAATAACTCTGAAGTTGAATGTATTTCAACAGAGCAAAATGCATTATTTGAAGGTGTAGCTTTTATATCACATGGACTTGTTATTGGATTATTAATTGCATTAATTTTTGAAACATATGAAAATATTGGATATATTGTTTTGATACCTTTTTTTATTAGAGCATTAACTTTAGCATTTTCAACGGAGCAAGTTTTAGAGGAATTAACAGCTAGAAAAGCACGTATAATAAGAATAATAAGTAGTTTTACTCCTACGCTAGGAGCTTTGATAGGAATTTTCATGGTTTTTAATAAAATATTACTTTACACTTTTTTTGCTTTAACCATTGGTTTAATTCTATATATAGTTGTTAGAGATATGATACCTTTGGGTAAGAAAGGTAAACCACTTTATTTTATTTTAGGTGTTTTATTAGCAATTGGGATTTTTCTTATATTTGAACTCGTAATATTTTAATAATGAATTTTAGTAATTTAAATTTGGTTGATGAATTTTGAGTCTTAGAGAAAAAATGATTTTAGACCTAGTATCAAGTTTAAAATCAGATGAATGGAGAGAAAAATTACGAATTTTAAAACAATTAAAGGAATTTGGTTCAGAAATAAAAATTGCTACCAATGAAATTGTTCAATTACTATTTGATCCGGATAGTAGAGTACGATTGAGTGCTTCTTCATTACTAAAGGAAATTGGAATTGGAATTAGTGATTTTTTGCCTGATATTATAAAAGCATATAATAATGAAAGTAATTTAGAAATAAAAATATCATTAATTGATCTTTTTGGAAAATCAAAATCTAAGAAAGCAACACCTTTTTTAAAAAATATTCTAGAACATAATGAAAATGATTTTCTAAGACAAGCTGCTGTTGAATCATTAAGCTTCTTAGTTGATAATACTGTTTTACCTAGTATTTTAAATGCTTTAGAAGATCCAGCTGCTAACGTTCGTTACGCAGCAGCAAATGTTTTGAGGTGGATTAAAAGTGATGATAAAATTAAGCCTTTAATCAATGCTCTACAAGATAATGATCCTTTAGTAAGAGCAGGTGCTGCTTGGTCATTAGGTACTATTCAAAAAGAAGAATTAATTGCTAAACCATTAATTCAGGCATTAGATAAAGAGGAAGATGAATATGTTAGATATGATATATTAAAAACCTTAGCTGAAATAAAGGCGGATGAAGCTATTGATATTATAGTTGAAATTGCTAAAAAAGATCCTGAAATAAAATTAAGATTAAAAGCAATTGAAACCTTAGGAGAAATAGGAACAAAAAATGCAACAAAAGCATTAATTGAATTATATAAAAATGCTCCAACGACTACAATTCAAAATAAAGTAAATTTTGCTATGAGAAATGCTCATCCGGATGCTTTAAAGGAATTTGAAAAATTAAGAAACGAAATGCAAAAAGAAAAGGAATTAGCTACACATCAAAAAGAAGTTCAAGCTCTTACAAACTATCGAATAAATGAATTACAAAATATCCTTCAGACACATAAATCCATTTCTGTTGAATTATTTAGCGAGCTTTTAAGAATTGAGAACACCTCGAAAATTTATAGCTGGCTGAATAGCTTAGCAGATAATCTTGGTATTTCACTAATTGAAGGTTTAGATTATGATACTATTATTATTAATACACATAAAGATGCAAAAGTAAAGTATGATAAAATAAATAAAATTACAACGAATTTCATTGACTATTTTAAAACTGATTAATATTTGTGAATTTTATAATTTTAATTTTATAAATTTATTAAACAAACCAAGAAATTTTTTATTCAAATTATTTCTCATATTTTGTTATGACAATAAAAATGAGATGCTTTTCATGGGATAAGGATTTTGAAATGGTAAAAGAATTCCTTGATGAAATTTTTAAACTCACAAATGATTTTAGAAATTGGATTCCACAAAGATTTGAGAATTTAAAATATGGCCCTTGTGGTACTGAATATCTTGATGAAGAGGATGATCTAATTAAAATATGGGAAGATTCAAAGAAATTAAAACAAAAAATAGTGGCTGTAACCATTCTAAATTCTTCTAGAGCTAATTGGATAAATATACATCCAAGTTATAGATTTCTAGAAAAAAGATTAATTCTTTGGATAGAAAATCAGAATAAAGAAAATAGAAATTTCTATGTTATGGAAAATGATCTAGTAAGAAATGATTTGTTATTAGAGCTAGGGTACGCAAAACAAGGGATTATCGAGTTTACTAGAAAACGTTCAATCAATTTACCAATTCCAGATAACGAACCTCCTAAAGAATATAAAATAAGAAATGTAGATATAAACAAGGATTTTATCAAATATAGAGATGTTATGGGAGCAGTTTTTCCACATTGTAAAAAAATGTCTAAAAAATTATTTCTAAATTATACAAAAGCTTCATTTTATAACCCAGAACTAGATATAGTAGCTGAAGCATCTGATGGAAATTTTGCTGCTTTTTGTACTATTAGATTCGATCCATTAAGCAAAATTGCAGAATTAGAACCAGTAGGAACTCATCCAAATCATAGAAGATTAGGTTTAGGAAAAGCAGTTATAATTGAAGGATTAAAACGACTAAAGAAATATAAACCAAGTTCAATTGTGATTTCAGGTGCAGCTAATACTATGGGAGCAAATCATTTGTATGATTCTTTGGGTTTTACTGATAAAATCGCCATAAATCATTGGACTAAAAAATAATAAATTTAATCTTCTTGATATCAAGGGCTTATATCTTTCCTTTCTAACAAAATTATTCCTAAAATAAATAATAAGATAGTCAAAATTACCAAAACTAATAAGCTAACCATTGGATTAATATAACCTGTTTCTGGTAAAAGAAATGTTAAATTATTCTCTGGATCTAATCCTTGCAACAATTTTGAGGAATCGCCAATTTGAGCAACATAAGTGCCAAAAAATAATCCAGTATTGCGTTGGAAAAAGGGTGTCGGTTGAAAACCAAATAAATTAAGGAATAGTGTAAATATTAGACTAAGATTGTAACCAATATCTAAAATATAGAGGTGCCAAGTTTTATAATATGTTGGAATTGCTACTCTAAAAATAATCCCAAGAATATAAATATCAATTTGTTTTAAATTAATCCAGTTTTAGGCAAAAATAAAGAAAAAAAGAAGTAAATAAATTACTTCTTACGTTTAACTATTAATGCAATAGCAGATATGATAGCTAATCCAGCAATAGCAGAATAAGCAGCGAAAGGAGCTGCTACAGCTTTCATTCCGCCTATTGAAGTTTTCACTTCAACATAAATGGTTTCAAAATAATCCTCAATGGTTATTTGTGACTTGAAAACATAAGCAATTTCTTGTAGAACACCACCAGCATCATATTCAATTACCCAACTTTCAAAATATTCTTGATATGGATAATAGATATTCATTGTACCATTCCAAACTGGGATCTTTATGTAATTACTAAGATCAAATTCAAAAGTCCATTTTGATTTATCACCAGTGAATTGAGTTAAACCATTACTTAGCGATCCTTTGCCCATTATTTTAACAGTAATGTTTTCGAAAACATCATTAAGTGTATAGTTAAAGATAATAGGATTGTAAGGATCATCTAGTGTTTCAATTATCTCAGAACCATTAAGCATTTCTTGATAAGCTTCATTAATAGAAATATAATCTGGTTCAATTAAATAGTATGCATCAAGATCTGTTTCAAAATCACTACAAACAGAAATATTATTTTCATAATCCCAAACATATTCAACTGATATGAAGTCTGATAAATCATCCAAGTAATCTTCTATATATTCATCAGCTCCATAATCAGCATCGTTAAGGAATGTAACTCCACCAGTTGTAGTTCTGAAAGCATCATATTCTTTTAATACAGTATCTATTGCAGTAATATTATATTCTGTTTCATCTCTAACAATGGTCTCTATATAAGCACCAATATTTTCTTCTTGGTCAAATTGTTCAATAACAGTTTTTACTTGTTCACCCCAGAGAAAAATATCGCCAGGATTCCAAGATCTTGCAGCTGCTTCTGAAGTAACTATGTTGCTAACGAGAATAGAAATAATTAAAATATTAGTCAACATCAAAATCTTTTTTGTTTTACTCATGAGCTTCACCTAAATGCTATATTAAATAGATAGATGCATCATATAAGAATTTCCAACTTGACATATACTAATATAATCTGAAAAGAAAAAAATGAATAAGAGATTAATTTTTTCTCTTATTTATCCATTTAA
>JAEOUJ010000134.1 GCA_016839405.1 Candidatus Gerdarchaeota archaeon
GTAAATCAGTATTAACTAGTGAATTCATCATACTAAACATGTTACTATTTAGCCAATTAGCAGAATTATTCAAACTACTTGTAACTATATCATCTCGAGTGTCTGCACATAAATAAAGCATAAATGTCCAATCTTTTGTTACTTGAGGAAAGATATCTAGTTCAAATTCTAGTGTTGTTTTTTCAGAAGAAATTGGTGACAATCCTACAAACGTAATGAAAAAGACAAGAATCATCGAATATGATATTATTTTTTTAAATTTCATTTTAATCTCCCGGATATAATAGTTAATAAATAGAATATATTGAATATAAATTTAGAGCAAAAAACAATACAAATCAATGGTCAGCTTGGCTAATTCTAATCATTTATAATAAATCTAACAAGTTTTGTTTCGGTTTTTAATCCATTAAAAATTTCTTAAATTGTAAAATTTATTTTCCGTTTTTAATAACCAAATTCAAAATTAAATTTTGTCGCTTTTGGAAAAGCCAATATTTCATAAGTAATTATCTTAAATAATCTTATAATTTCCAACAGATCCTTTTCTTGCGATATTTTGATTATTTTTTGGTAATTACCAAACATCTCATCTATTACATAACCCAATTCTTGAAATTTACTTGTTTGCCAGTCAGTATATTCTAAATTCTTCAGATATTGAGGACCAACAATCTCGCAAACAATATCATCTGGTCCTTGCCATAATGCAAACTGCTGATAAAATTCTCCTTTTGAAATTATCATATGTTCATTTAAATAATAAATCCGTAAAACCCCTTCAACTATTTGCTCTTTGATTGGAGTGGGTGCTGTTATTATAACCAACAATTCTTTGTATTTTTTTTCTAATTTTTTTGGTAGTGATGCCATAATATTATTTTTTATATTCATTAAAAATATACATTTCTCTAATATATTAGAAAATGAAGAAATATGATTATAGAATTATTTCTTAATCTTTTCAAATTCAGAAAAAATATCAGATAAAATTTTCCACATAGATTTTCTCCGATTATTAATATTATATTCATTTAATATATGAGTAGCTAACTTATCTATCTGAGTTAGAGAGAAATATTCTCAATTTTGTGAAAAATAATTCTCATAGCTTTGAGAAAACTTATTATAGCTATTAAAATCTTTTAACTAAATATTGGAGTTATTTGAATGAAGAAAAAAGAAAGTGGTCCACAAGGAGGTTACCTTGTACCTAATCTAATTACCTTAGTTACTGCATTTGACAATGAAGGGAAACCAAATGCCTATGCACTATGTTGGATTATGAATATTGGTCATAAACCACAAAAAATTGCTTTAATCACTCGCGAACATCGCTATACATATACACTTTTCAAAGAGAAAGGGTGTTTTGGTCTTAATATTCCAGGTCCTAAAATTATCAATGAAGTTGATTTTTGCGGCAGAAATTCAGGTAAAGATGTTGACAAATTTGCTGCTACAAAATTAAATGTCTTCAAAGGAACTAAATTAGATGTTCCTTTAATTGAAGAATGTCATATCAATTTTGAATGCAAGGTTATTGATGTCCAAACAATAGAAGAAACTATGATTATGATTTTAGCTGAGGTTGTTAATTCGCACTATAGTGAAGAATTATTCAATGAGGACGGTAAATTAGATGAATCAAAAATACCAATGATAGTGTATGGTTATAACCATTATTGGGGTGTAAGTAAAAAAATAGGAACAGTAGGTATGTCTAAGGATAATAAATTTTAGAACTATTTCTAAAATCAAAGATCTTGTTGAGTTTATTGAAATAGTTCCTTATTCTTTTTAATTTTAGTCTTTTGCTAATTGTTGTGCTATTATTGCATTATATGCTAGACTTGGTTGAAGGCAATTTATAGGTATGTTTTCATTAGGTGCATGCCCATTTAATCCTTCTGCAAAATTTCCTGCTACACATAGTGGTGTATGACCTGTAAATAGATAAGCTGGACCTGAACCATAAGCTATAGGTGTGATACTTACTTTTTTTGGTGAAATTATCTCAGTGGTTACTTTTCTTACCAATTGGACAAATGGGTGTTTAACTGACGTTTTTGCAGGATCATATCCACCAATTAATTTGATATCTAAATAATCTATTTTATGTTTCTCAAAATGCTTTCTTAATAATTCATCTACTTTTTCCATAGTTAAATTAGGAACCAGTCTAAAATCTAGTTTCACCATTGCCTTTGCTGGAACAATTGTTTTAGATCCAATATCTTGGAATCCACTTTTTAATCCACATATTGATAAGGAAGGTTTTAAGGACAATTCTATTAAAAGATCTTGTCCTGATCTGTTTAGTAGCAAAGTATCTAATTTATAGTCTTTTTTAAAGAGTATTTCAAAATCATCTCCTCTTTCCTTTAACACTTCAATATCATCATCCATGGGTTCTTGAACCAATTCGTTGAATCCGTCAATGAGTATTTTCTCATTTTTATCTTTTAAGGTGTTTAAAGCCCATACTAAGCTCCATGCAGCATTTGGTGTTGCTGCAGCCTCTCCAGAATGTACATCTGTTCTTGGAAAATATGGCGGTTCTTTTGTTGTTATTTCATAATAGGCATTGCCTTTTAAGCCACAAA
>JAEOUJ010000014.1 GCA_016839405.1 Candidatus Gerdarchaeota archaeon
ACTTTATTCAAAATTTGCCCACATATTAATTCTACAATTGGGACACTTGAATGTTACTTGTCTTGGAGAAAATTTCTGAAATCTTCTTTTTCCTGATATTGTTACTCTTTTTCCTTTTGGTATATCTATTTCAAATTCTACACCACATTCTGGACAAGTTACTTGTTCTGTTTCCAATGAATTTGCATTCCTTTTTGTTTTCGATTTATAGAAGTAAATATAAAGTAAAAAAATATTTTTAGTAATCTAAATTGAGTAGTATTCATAGTAAAATGAGTTGTGATAATTTGTCAAAAAAATCTCTTGAGGTTGGGTGGGATTGGGAAAAAGTAAAAGATTTCACTTATTGGAAGATACCAGACGGTTATGTTAAGAATTTACCATATTATATTAAAAAACCAAATGCCAAGGTTTTAGATCTAGGATGTGGTGTTGGGCGTCATACAATTTATTTTGCTTCAATCGGATATGATGTTTGTGCTATGGATTTATCTGAAGAAGCTGTAAATAGTACTAAGAAATGGTTAAAAGAAGAAGGACTAAAAGCAGAAGTAACAAAAGGCAAAATGACAAAATTAAATTATCCTGATAATTACTTCGATTTGGTCCTTGCATATAATGTTATTTACCACGCATTTAAACACGATGTTATAAAAACTATCGCAGAAATTAATCGTGTTTTAAAACCCGGTGGATATTTCTATGTAACTATACTTACCAAAGATCCAAATATACCCTTTTATGGAACAGGAATAATTGATGATCAAACATTAATTAAACAAGAAGAACCTGAGAAAGGCATCCCTCATTTCTTTTCTAAAATAGAAGATATTTTAGAATTTTTCAAGGATTTTGAATTCATTTATTTTTATTATAATGAATGGTATTCTCCACCCTTTACTCTTGAAAGGATTAGCAAACAGAAAGGGAATGGGCATTATGCACTATTAGTTCAGAAATTAAATGAAGTAGATTAAATTATTCCCCATTTATTTAAGAGAACAAATATTGTTACAATTGTTGTTATTGCAAAAAGAATTACGGTTCCATATATGATTGTTTTTCGAACATTTCTGAACTGATGTGTATAACAAGCTTCGGGGCAAATCTCAATACATGTAAAGCAAGATATGCAACCATTATAATTTATCTTTGGTCTTTGCCCTCCTTTCTTTGTTTCTATAATCCTAATAACTTTCTCTGGGCATGCCCTTTCACAATCGTGGCAAGCAGTACAACCTATTTTATATTTAGGCGTTCTTAAGGAAATGTTAGTAAATCTTTGGAATGGGATAATAGCAATTTTAGCTGTTTTTGGTAATTTGAATTTTCTTTGATGATCTTTAATTTTTTCCCCCAAAATTTCTATTTTCTCTAAATTAATTTCACCTAGCCCTTGCTCTGCTGCATATCTAGTTGCTGGAACCTTCTCTGGTTTATAACCCATTAGTTTGAAAGCTACTGCATCCAATGCAACAGCATCTTCACTTGCTAGGATAAGGTCCATTTTTACTGCTTTTCCACCTGCACCTGGTCCCATTCCTTCAAGAGCAATTATTGCATCCATAACATTTAGTTTAATTTTTTGTTTTTCAAATGCAAATATATCTACAAGACATTGAGAAAAACCTTGGATATTTGCACCTAATGAATGTATTCTAGTTTTATCCCCTCCTGTAATAGTTCCAAAAAGATTTTTTATAGCACCTGTATAAAGAGTCATTGAATGTGTTTTCATTTTAGGTACATTGATAATCGCTTGAGCTTCAAATACATCTCTGGAAATATTCACATTTCGCAATTTTTTACCTTTTACATCAACATTTATTGGACCATTTTTTTCAAGGCTTCGAACTTCTACATTATCAAATTTTTCGCTAATATCTAGATAACCGCTAAATTTTATGGCCTCGCGCGTTCCCCCATCATGCCCAGCTGCACTAGAATCACCTATTATTACTTTTTTATCTTGTTCTAATATTATTCTACATAGTGCATCCAAGACTCTTGGATCAGTTCTTATTTTATCTCGAATTTCTTTAACTTCAGGTGCAATTAACAAATTTGGTTTTAAAAGAATCTCATCAAAATCAGAGATGAATTTATTAATCCCTCCTAGAAGCTCAATTGCTTTTCTTACTGCTTCTTCGACATTTTCATTTTCTACTTTAATAATAGCAACTTTAATCATAACACTTTCAAGTATTGAAAAGAAATATTAAACAAATATTTTTTGGATAATATTATTAAGAATAGCTTATTCTTTAAACATATAATTTGCAACGATAACAATACCATCTATTATATTGTTTTATAAAAGATAATTTGCTTCCACATTTTGGGCAGCGAGTTTGAGAATCAGTGGCAATTTTATCTTTTTTCTCTTCTATTATGGAAGTTTCTTCATTTGTTGCTTCTTGTTCAGTTTGGGTTAATATTTCAGAAATGCTTGCTTCATCTTCATTCTCATTCAAAACTTCGATAGTATTTAGAAAGCTTCTATCTAATACCTCATAGTCTTCATTGCTTGCTTCTTCTTCCCCAATTTCCTCCATAGACGGTATGGGTATGGTTGCTTTATCATTTATTTTTGGAAATTCAATATACTGTCTATTGGATTCTTCTATCGCTATAGAAAATTTATCAAGTTGTTGTTCTAGACCATTTATTTTAGCTCGAATTTCATTTATATCAGCAGATGTTGTACTTATTGGTCCTTTCTTGGTTTCTACTAATTGCAATCTTTCTTCTAGTGCGATTGTTATCTGTGTTAATTGATTTATTTTTTCCATTATTGTTTTAACAATATTTTGAACTTCATTGTCATTTAAATCAGATATATCAATTTTGGATTCTTTAGATTCTTTTTCAGATGTTTTTATTGGGGCATCAGATACAGATATTAATGGTTTTATATCTTGATGATGTTTTTCCAAAATCTCATCATCAATTTCTGTCCCTAGCCCCTTACGAGGGAAACCTTCTTTTTCCAGAAACATCTTGCCCATTATATGAAATGCTTCACTTATGTTTTCACCAGTTAAAGCTGATGTTTCTAAATAAGCAGCATTTATATTTTCCATATTTTGTAATTTCTTTAACAAATTATTGACATCAGCTTCTTTGACTTTTATTTGATCTTTAAGATCATTTTTGTTTCCCAGTATTATGAAGATTTTAACAAAACCACCTGAATGATCAATGGCTTCCTCAACCCAAGTATCTAAGCTTTCCAATGTTTCTGGTTGGGTTAAATCAAATACAAGAAATCCACATTTACAACCACTATAGAAAGATGATCGAACATGTCTGTACATTTTTTGACCCGCTAGATCCCATATTTGAAAATGAACTTTATTCTCACCTATTTCAATTGCTTTTGACGCGAAATCTGCCCCAATGGTTTTAATATATTCGCTTTTGAATCCAACTCCCATAAATTTTGAACGAATACTTGTTTTTCCTACTGATCCATCGCCCATTAGGACAACTTTGAATACAAATTCTCTTTTTATATCAGGCAAAATTATAGAGCTCCTAATGTATATGTATATTGATACTCATTTTAATTTTTATTATCAATGATTTTTTGTAGCAATTAAATTTTTGCTATTACGTAAAAATAAAATATTGACTATTTAAAGTTCTACTTAAAGTAATTATCTATCTTTCAAAAGCATTATTAAACATAATCTATTTTAATTATATATATTGTGAAATAAATTCGCTTTTGAGGTTTGGAATCTTGTCAAGACGAAAGTCTAAAAAAATAAAAACATTATGGACTGAATATCCGGATTATACACCTATAAATAATATAGATGAACGACCTTTATTTGATGAAGCAAGAGTAAAAGATGAACATAGTGTTCTAGGTCAAATTATAAGGGAAAATTGGAATCTAATACATCCATTAGCAAGAGATTATCTTCTTTCATCTGCTATCGAATGGCGTTATCTATTTAATGAATTGAATATGTTAAAATCTACCATAGAATCAAAGCAAGATAAAATAGATGTTTTTAAAGAGGAATTTGACACTAAATCTCAAAGACTAAAATTAGAAAAAGATGCTGAAATTGAACGCATTAAAGAGGAAATCTCTGAAAATTATAAAAAAATAATCGAGAGAAAAGATCAAGAAATTGCTCAATATAAAATGCTTGCTGAATCTGTAAAATCAAGTTATGAAATACCTAGTGTACCCTCTTCGGAATTTGAAATCGAGCTTCAAGAAAAAAATAGAAAAATAGCTGAACTAGAAAAATTAGTACAAGATTTAAAAAATCAAGCTAAATCACAGGAATTAGAAGCTATGAATATTCAAACTGGTATCAGCAAGAATTTCCAACAACAAATTAATGGAATTACTTCTGATTTGTATGAAAAACAGGAGCAAATTGATAAATTACGTGATGTTCTTACAAAAGCAAAAGAACAGCTCATATCATTGAAAGAAAAAACAAATGAACTTACTACTCGAAATATGACCTTAGAAGAAATGGTAAAAGAACGTGAAGAGAAACTAAGAAAGGTAATAAGTACTATTGATAGTATGGATTAAAAGAAAAATTATATTGCACAACATGAATTTATTTTTACAATTTCTAATCCATATGTTTTGCTAGCATAATCTAATGTTTTACTTTTTGGTACAGCTATTCTATTAATACCTGTTTGTATTGCTAGATTCTCGAAAATTGGTAAACGAACCCTCATACAACCAAGAGATTGTTCTACCATTGGACCTTTAAGTCTTGTATAAATCAGTAATTTTAAGAAAATTTTTGGATCTATTGTTTTTGATGTTTCCATTGGAGAATTTTTTGTTGGTATTAAACCCAGAAAAACCATTAATTTTGTTTCTCTTTTGAGAACTGCATTAATAACCTCTAAATTGCCTTTTTCTGTACCATAATATAATCCTAAACAAACATGTGGTATTACATTTAATCCTGCTGAGATCAAATAATCATAGGATTTAAGATAATCAATTCCTTTGTAACCATTTCTAATTATTTCATCTATTATTTGATCATCTGTAACCAAATCAAATGAAACAGCATCTATTTTTACGTTAAAAATTTCTTTAGCTTGTTTTTTATTAACTAATCCTGGATGAATATTTATTTTTAAATTAGTAGTTTCTTTTATTTTTAAAATTGCATCAAGAAATGGTTCAATAGGCAAAACAGATTCTTCATTATATCCTCCACTTATAAGAAAACCAATACCACTATTTTTTTCTAATTCTTTAGCAAAAGCAATCAATTTTTTTGGTGTTGTTATTGCTGCCATTCGTTTAAGATAATGGCTATTACAATACAAGCAATTTTGTTTACATTCTGTGCCTGTTATGCTAATTGTTGGGAAGTTTGAAGAGGGATAAAATACTTTTAGCTTCCTACCGAAATTTTGCCAACTAATATTTCTAGATTCATCTATTTTTTCTTCTAATTCTTTAATTGTTGCATTCAAAATGTTTGAATAAACAAAATCCATATCATTCATCCTAAACATCTTTTTGTTTAATGCATATTTACCAAGGTTTTTATTATATTTTGTCTCATATATTTTGTAATAGCTGTAGTTATAATTAAAATTAGGAGCGAATATATATCATGGGTTACCTAAAAGGTTTCTTTACATCATTAGCAATTACCTATCCAAGTTTTCTATTCATACATATTTATTTTGTAGAAGGGACAACAATTCAAAGTTTCTTTCAAAATATGATAAATTTTGGTACTTGGAATGATTTAGCAGCAGTTTGTAAAACTGCTATCTTTGAACCAATTAATGTGTTTTTCACTCCACCAAATGCTATAATGATAGCAATGGCATTTCTACCATGGGTTATAACAGCTTTTATTGTAAGCTTCTTCTTTAGGAAAAAGCATGCTGCTCGAGGAGGATTTTCTACAATAATAAGCTTCATGCTTTCTGTAACAATATATTATTACTTAATGGTTGAAAATGAAACATTCTCTATTGATATGTTTGGTGAAGCAAATATTTTCTATGGATTCTTAGTTGTAATAGGTTTAACTACAATAATTGGTCTTTTATCAGGATTAATTAGTCCATTTAAGAAAGATAAAATTGAATATGAAAGAGAAGAAGTAGTGGCACAAACAGGTGGGGAAATACCTCAACCATATTATATGCCTACCGAAAGTCCAAGTAGAGATGAATATATGGAAACTCAAAGATCGCCTGTAGAAAGAACAAGACCAACAGCATGTGAATACTGTGGTTCTTATCTTGATCCTGATAGCGAATTTTGTAGTGTTTGTGGTAATAGGGTTTTCAATGATTATTAATTAAATAATTAATTTGTGCTGAAGTTATCAGCACTAATTCTATTTTCTTAAAAAAATTATTCATCATCTCTTATGATCATTGTCATTTTATTAGAGATGTTACTATATTTACCAATTTCTTCTGTTACTACTTTATCCAAAGAATCTTTAGAATTAGCTGTTACTTTCATTATGATGTCAAACAATCCCCATACTAAAGAAATTTCTTCCAATCCAGGAAGCTTACTTAATTTTTCAAAAAGATCATTTTCTGTTCCACCTTTAGCATTAATTAATATATAAGCTTTGATCATTTTATCACCATACGAAAGCCCTATTTATATTAACTTTTTTTAAACCCATAGTTGATAGATTCAATTAGGTCGTATA
This sequence comes from Candidatus Gerdarchaeota archaeon, assembly GCA_016839405.1. The sequence goes on from JAEOUJ010000014.1 coordinate 6,693, forward strand.
AAATAAGATTACTATCAAGATAATAAATTTTTATATCAAAAGCTCCTTGAATTTATAAAAAAACATCAATTGAGTGAAAAAATTGCACAGTGCCAAAAATAAATCATTTAAAACTCAAAGTGGCATTCGGCTATATGTTTATAGTACTAAACAAGATGATCCTAAGAAATGCACTGCTGTACAATTACACAAACATGGTAAAATTGCTTTAGTTTATCACTTAGGTGATATACCAAAAAATGGTGTTTTACTTAATCCATTTTGCCAAAAGGCATTATCTATAGAAGATCTTCCAGCAATGCAAACTAAGGGATTAGTTGGATTAGATTGTTCTTGGGTAGAAGCTAATAGTGTATTTGGAGCTAAAGAATCAGATGATGATTTACCAAAGCGAAAAGGACGTTGGCGTTTTGTTGACCGTATTCTCCCTTATCTTCTTGCTGCTAACCCAATAAATTATGGTAAACCTTGTAAGTTAAGCACAGCTGAAGCTTTAGCAGCAGCATTATACATTGTTGGCTATAAAAGAGATGCAGAGAAATTATTAGATGGTTTCAAATGGGGTGAATTTTTCATTTCACTAAATCGTGAATTACTTGATGCCTATAGTGAAGCAAAAAATAGTTCTGATGTTGTTAAAATACAAAATGATTACTTAGAAATGATTTATTCAAAAAACGAAAAATAATTCCATTAGAAAGTATATTAAATGCTATCTCTTTTTACAATATCAGTAGGAATATTAACAATAAGGAGTCATAAAAATTGCTAATAGGTATTGTAGGTAAACCCTCCAGTGGTAAAAGTACATTTCTCAATGCAGCTTGTTTAACTTCATCTAAAACAGGTGATTACCCTTTCACTACAATTGAACCTGTTCCAGGTACTGGTTATGTTCGTATTCCTTGCGTTTGTCAAGAATTAGGAGTTGAAGATAAACCTCAAAATTCTTTATGTATAAATGGAATTCGCCTTGTACCTGTTCAGCTCTTAGATGTTGCAGGATTAGTACCTGATGCATGGAAAGGTCGAGGTTTAGGGAATAAATTACTTGATGATCTTAGACGAGCTGATGTATTAATTCATGTTGTAGATTTTTCTGGTTCTTTAGATGCAGATGGCAATAATATTGAACGTGGAAGCTATGACCCTGAAAATGACATAAATTTTCTTGATCGAGAAATAGTTAAATGGATGGAACAAATTGTCCAAAAGGATTGGACAAAACTTAGTAGAACATCTGAAACTGAAAAAATCCCATTAGATAAACTTCTTGCTGATAAATTAACAGGTTTGAAAATTAATAGAAATCATATTAAGAAAGCTATTACTGAGTCCAAATTAAATCCTGCAATACCTACAAAATGGTCTGAAGATGAATTATTTGAGTTTTTATCTATTCTTCGCCGCATAGCTAAACCAATGATTTTGGCAGCAAATAAAATTGATTTGGAAGGAGCGGATGCAAGTTACAATAGAATAAAAGAAGATTATGGAGATGATTTAATTCATTGTTCAGCTCTAGCTGAATTTTTCTTACGTAAATTCTCTGAAAAAGAAATTATTTCATATACTCCAGGAGATAAAGATTTCACTTTATTACAAGAAGACAAATTACCTGATAAAGATAAAGCTGCTTTAGAAAAAATAAGAACAAATATTTTACAAAAATATGGTTCAACTGGTGTTCAAGATTTAATAAATCGAGCAGTTTTTGATATTATGGATGTAATTGCAGTTTATCCAGTAGAGGATCAACACAAATATACTGATCATAATGGTAATGTTCTTCCTGATGTTTATCTAGTTAAGAAAGGAACAACTGCAAGAGAATTCGCTGGTATGATACACCAAGATTTAGCTAAAACTTTCATTAATGCAATCTTAGTTAAGACCCAGAGAAGAATTGGAGAGAATTATGAATTACAAGATGGTGATGTTATAAAAATTAATGCAGCTGAAGGACATTAATTATTTGGTGATTAAATTGAATCAAAAAGATGACAAATATCCTTCACTTAAAAAAGAAATAGAACAAAAAAAGAATGTTATACCATTACGTTATGTATGTGAAGATAAAGCTAGACAAATAGAAGAAGATTTAGAAGAAGAGATAGAATTATCTGAAAAAATTCAATATGAACCAGATCCCTATAGATTTGCTGGCTATGATCCAACTGTAATTGATTTTCTAAGAAGATGTGATACTAAAGAACAAGCTCTAGAAATAATTGATTTTCTTGTGAAAAAAGGGGATTTAGACAATCAAGAGGCAATTAAATTAAAGAAGCAATTAACTTCAAAAGGTTTACGTAGTTTTGGAGCAAAAAAAGAATCCGGTTTTTACTTTTCAGATAATATCTAATACCAATTTCATAATTTAATAAAATCCCATGGATGTTCCTCTCGGATTTCTCTATTTTCAACAATTTGCTCAATGCTAGTGTTGTAATCTTTAAGAACTCTTCTCCAATCGCCTAAACCTCCACCTAATTTTGCAACAAATTTCAATGGTTGAGAGATTTCTTCACCACTTACGGATAAAATTGTTTGAATTCTAGTCCATTTTGGATTACCAATTTCACAATCTACCCTAGGTATTGAATTTATAGCTTTATTTAATAAACGACTTCTATATTGTAATTCTTTTAACGATAACAATGATTCATCTTGATATGTTGTTTTTGGTTTAGGAACAAAAAAACCTGCTGAGATTTTTATTTTTCGTATTTTCTTGCCTGCTTTTATTAGCAATTTGGCAATTTCAGCTATTGCTTCTACATCATATATTGTCTCTTCTGGTAAACCGAGTATAAAATATGCCTTTAATCTAGATAAACCTCCCTCAGAAATATTTTCCGCAGCTTGAATTATTTCTTCATTTGTGACACCTTTACATATTTTCTTTCTAAGATCTTCAGTTCCAGCTTCTGGTGCTGTAGTTATTGTTTTTTGTTTTGCTTGTTTTAATAGTTCTATTAACTCGGGAGTAATTTTATCAGCTCTAATTGATGGTAATGAAAAAATTAAATCATCTTCAAGTATACTTTGACATAGATTTGTTAAATCCTTATAATCTGATATACCTGATCCAATAGTAGTTATTTTTTTAACTTGACACTTTTCAATTCCTTGCCGATATAAATCTTGTAATTTTTTTAATGATCTATTTCTTCTAGGTTTAGTAATTTTACCTATTAAACAAAAAGAACATCCTCGGTTACATCCTCTAACTACTTCTAACATGTATGTTTTACCAAAAGCTCCATACCATGGATCTTCTTCTTCCAATTGTGGAATAATCTGTTCTATTGGGTAAAAATAATCATCTAAATCTTTTTTCGGTGCGAAAGAAACTGTTTTTTCTTTATTAACTGCTGGCACCCATATCCATTCAAAGCTATCAAGAGATTCAATTCTTTTACTTCTAGTATTATTTTCTAAAAATCCTTCATTTATTAATTGGTTTGACACAGGTTCCAAATCACCAATCATAAATGCATCTACAAAAGGTGACATAGGTACCGGGTTTGATTGTGCACTTGGTCCTCCCGCAATGATTAATGGATGCCGTTCATCACGTTCGGATGATTCAAGAGGAATATGCGAACGCTCTAATATTTTTAAGACGTTAACATAATCATCTTCGTATTGTAAAGTAAATGCTAGAATATCCATATCTCTTAATGGTTTATCAGATTCCAAAGTATATGGTTCAACAAAATCCTTTTGTGGTAGAAAAGAACGCTCACATGCAACTTCTTCATAACTATTCCATAAACGGTAAATTAATTGCAAA
>JAEOUJ010000135.1 GCA_016839405.1 Candidatus Gerdarchaeota archaeon
AGATATGGCTCCAAAAAATAAACGTTGCCCAATTTGTGGTGGTACCTTATATTCAGGAGTGCTTCAGAGGGCAATTGAATTATCATTAGCTCAAGGAAGTGAACGGGATTATGGTAAATCATATGGTCTAAAAAGGAATTTTTATCATATGGTGCCTTTAGCAGAGATTTTAGCAAAAAGTTTGAAACTAAGCAGTCCAAATGCTAAATCTGTTATACGTTTATATAATCACATTGTCACTAAACTTGGCAATGAATGTAAACTTTGGACTACGAAATTATCTGATTTAGAAGAAATTCTGAATGATTTAGTTGATGAAAAAATAGCTGAAACAATTATTGAAGTCCGGAAAGGAAACTTCTGTTTTGATCCTCCAGGTTTTGATGGAACTTATGGTGATTTAACTATTGGTAAAATCTCTGATTATAAAAATATCCAAATTATAAAATCAGAATCTAAAAAACAAACAACATTAGATGACTTCACTAGTTAAGATTCTTACTAATACGTTTTAGGATTTTTGGTAAGCTAAACATGTAGCGTTCAATCGAGGAATTACTTTTTTCAATTATTGAAAATAAAATAGAACTCTCAGTTATCCTCGTTAGGAGGAATAGTTTTTCCCCATAAGTAACTTGTGCCAGTTTCTTCTCTTTCTGCAGTGCAGTTAGAGCTAATAATTTCTCTAATTCTAATCCGTTTGCTGATTTAATCCAATCATTACTTTCAGGTGATTTTCTCATAACAAAAAACCTTGTTGTTGGAGAAATTATTCCAGTCATAAACACTTCAGAATAGATATCCATGAAAGAATTTAACTGCTCTTCTTCTTTTTGCCATTTAGACTTATCATCGCCAAAAGTAATCCTTGTTGTTTGTCGATTTAAAACAGCTTGTTTTTGTACATCATTTTGTTGGCCTTTCATTTCAATGGATAAATGCCCTAATAATTCATGCTCTGGGATTGAATCTAAATCTTTTAAAAGATCAATTTTTTCATCTGTTTTTCCTCTTAATCCCTCATAACGTCTGACTATTCTTTGTATCGTATTTTGAAGTATTTCTTCTTCTGCTAAACCTTTTATTACCTCAAAGAGATAGAAGTATTCTTCCTTATCTCGAACTATGAAACGGTAATTTTTAGTAGTTATTTGTTCTAAACATCCAGGATCGATGTTCTTCATTACACCTCTCAAACCAATAAGGAAGTTAGTTAATGTAGTAACATCAAAAATTGGTTTACCTCTTGGGAATTCGGAATGTTCAATTTCTTTATCATTAGTAATGATTAATACACCATCAATTCCAGCGAGCTCTTTAGTAATTTTTTCGATTTCATTCTTCTTTTCATTATCAGAAAAAATCTTCTTATAAATATCGGATTTATCACTAAGCATTGATTGGAATTTAACTTTCATTTGTCCAAATTTTTCATATTCTGGTGTTTCTGTAAGATTTGAAATTAATAATGCATTATCTGTATCTGAATCACTTGCCCCTTCAAATCTAGAAATGATTTTCATAATAATTGGTTTAAAAACCTCCAAATTAGCAAATGCTTTATCGATCCAGAAAACATAGAAGTAATTAGTTCGGAATTCAAATAAAAACGAAGAATTACTTGTTTCAATTGAATCAATATTTTCTTCACTAATAATTTCTGAAAGAGCTTGCAAACTTGTTATAAATCCCGCTAATAAAAGAACATCAAATTGTTCTTCAGTCAAAAATTCAATATACTTTGGCAGTCCAGATTCTTCAATGACAATAAAACCTCTTAGAGAATTGTAAAATATTTCTGCTAAACGAGTTTCCTCAATTTCATCAGAAGTCAATCTGATTAACCTTCCAAAGCTTTTTGTACCCTTTCAGCTTTTTCCTTTTTAATCCCTATCTTTTCTGCAATTAGCATTCGATAGGGTAAATAAAAGCATATATGTTATCTAGATTATCTAAACTAACAGTAATAAAAAACGAAGAGTAAATTTATTAATTACAAATAAGTGTTTCATTGTTAGAATTTAAAAACGGGTTTTATACTATGACTTCTCACACAGAAGACGTCGATGAATTGTTGAAAAAATGCGTTCAATGTGGGTCCTGCATTTTAATATGTCCTGTTTATCGAGCGACTGGTGAAGAAAGTTTTTCTCCTAGAGGAAAACTTTACTATTTAAAATTAAAAGATGCTTTTCCTGAAAAGTTTGATGATGAACTGGCCAAGGATTATGCTACTACTATTTTTACTTGCGCTGTTTGCGGTCGCTGTGTTGAAACTTGCACTTCAGAAGTAAAATTAACCGATATTTTTAGAGAGGAACGAAAAGATTCTGTTGATCTTTTCCCCAAATTAGTCCAAATTGGGGATAATATCGAAGAAGAAATGAACGTTTATGGTTTAGATAATGAAATGCGAGCTGAAACTTGGACTATGGAACTTTATGACGATTTCCCCGATATTGATGATAAAATTTATTCTGATGGCATGACAGCTGATACAATTCTTTTTGTTGGTTGTTTAATGTCATTTAGAAATCGACATGCTAATGTTTTAAGATCTATTTTGAAAGTTATGGAGTACCTTGAAGAGGATTATCTTATCCTAGGGGGAGAAGAATTTTGTTGCGGTCATCCATTGGATTTACTAGGGAAGATAGAAGAAGCAGATGAATTAAGAAAGCATAATACTGAGATAATTCACAAGACAAGAGCAAAAACAGTCATAACTGATTGTCCAGGCTGTTTGGAGGCGCTTATAGATCATCACAAAATTGATCCATCAGTTAGAATTCTACATATGACTGAATATTTTGATGAAAAAATCGAATCTGTTCCAAATAAACTCAATATTAAGCTTAAATATCATGACCCATGTGAACTTTTTAGAAATAGTGAAGTTACAAAGGCTCCCCGATCTCTACTCAAGAAAATGGGTATTGAGATAATAGAAATGGAGCCATCTTGTTGTGGTGGTGGTGGAATGCTTCGAGTTACAGATGAGAGACTCGCGCAAGAAATCATGGACCAACGCATCGATAAAGAGAAACTCAAAGAAGAGGATACTTGTGTTATTACTTGTTGCCCTTCGTGTTTAGAACAATTCGAACAAAGTGGAATAACAACATGGGATATTGCAGAATATCTTGTGAAAGCGTTAAATTTAGAGGAGGAGAAATAAAATGGAAAAACTCAAACAATATGTAATTGGAGCCAATGCATCCTTTTTTCAAAAAATCGATCCCGATACAAACATCAAAGTTTTTACTCCAACAAATGATGTTGAACTTAAAATGGCAATTGATTTTGCTAAAGATAATAATCTCACAATTACCAGCAAAGGAGGAGGTTCAGGTATGAGTGGCGCATGTACAGGTAGTTCTCGAGATAAAGTAGTTATCAGTTCAATGCGACTCAAAAAAATTCATGAGATAAATTTCGATGAAGGTTATGCTATCGCTGAACCAGGTTTAACTCCAGATGAGCTTAATGAAGTTATTCAAAGCCAAAGACCTGATTGGAAATTCTTTGTTGCTCCATCTAGTAGGGATATAGCAACGCTTGGAGGAATGCTTGGTACAGATGGTGGCGGGAATGATGCTTGGTTAGCTGGAACAATGGCTGATAATGTTCTCGAAGTAGAATTACTTGATTATAATAATGATATTATTATTGTCGAACGCTTAGGTAATGACGTTAAAAAAGCAAAAATCACAAGTACAAATAAAGAACTAGCTAAACAACTTACAGAAAAGAATTTTTCAATCATAGATATTGCTGGTTCGCATGGAACTTTAGGATTTATTTCAAAATTGAAAGTTGAGATAAAACCACTATCCAAAGAAGGGAAAGTGAGACATGCTCTTGCCCATGCCAAGGGATTGAACTCTTATGGAGCATTAATTTACAAACTAATTGAACATGATATTCCCCTTACCTATGGTGAAGGTATAGTGGAAGCTCGTCATCCAGACATTTCAGATAAAACAAATCCCCCTATGTTTATTCTTGAGTATCCTGAAAAATACGATGAAAAAGTGCAGCAAATCTGCAAAGATATTGATGGAATTTCATTTACTTCTATTGATTCAGAAAAATTTGCTTATATGAAAGATATCAGAGTAAAAATGGCTAAAAGAAATCCTCCAGATGGTTTTCAAATGGCAATCTTTGAAGGCTATGGCATTTATGGTGAAAATCTTTTGCGTTTTGAAGAAGTCATTAAGAAAATAAATGAAACTCTTGAATCAAATAGCTTCAAACCTTTCATCAAGTTTGGTCATGCACCATCTGTTTATTACGAAGATGGTAATAAAATCAAAGGAATGATAATGCATTCTCGAGAAAAACGTCCTGATGATTTAACACCGAAAATTGTCTTTGATGCAATAGTTGCTCTTGTAAAGATTTGCGAAGAAATGGGTGTTACACCAAAACCAGAACATAAAGGGCCTTATTCAAAGAACACTGAAAAACACAAACGCCTCGTTGAATTATCTGAGATATTTGGTAAACAATTTAATCCTTTTATTTTAGATTGTTCATTAGAAGAATTAGCAGATTTAGTTCTTTAGAGAAGAAATCGGTCTAACCGATTCTTCAATTAATTTTTAGTAAAAAAATCAGGATAAATATTATTACACGGGTAAATTTCAGTTTATTTTTTTCTTTTAGCTTTTTAAAATGCATACTGAAAATTATAATAATTAGTCTCGAGAAAGATATAATGGGTAATACTAGTGTGGTTTCTCTATAGACCAGATGCAACGAATGTTTGGAAAAATAATGAAGTTAGTAATCGTTACTCAAGATATCGTGGTATTTTAGATGGTAATAAAACAGCTCGTTATTTATTGACAAAGAAGTTTGCTTTGGATTGTTCCTTAGATCAACCATTAGAAAAATTGTGGATAGAACATGACAAGGCAGCAGAGGAATATTTGTTATTCATTCAGAACTTTGATCAAAAAGAATTACAACTCGAGGATTTACCTGATCCAAAACTATCATTTCTTGATTTGAAGGAAAAGATTGTTTATGAAATACTAAAAAATTGTCATTTTTGCGAAAGACGATGTCATATTGATAGAACATCAGGAAAGGTTGGTTTTTGCAGGCTTGGAGACGAATCAATAGTTTCATCAGCTTTTCTTCACACAGGAGAAGAATCAGTTCTTGTTCCAAGTGGAACAATTTTCTTTGCTGGTTGCACCTTTACCTGTGCTTTTTGTCAAAATCATGATATTTCACAAGGATGGTGTGATGACACTCGAGAAAGGATTTATGGTGGTACAATTGTTACCCCCAAAAAGGTTGCCTTGTTAGCAGAACGATTATGGAAAGAAGGTGCTCGAAATATTAATTGGGTTGGAGGAGACCCTACCCCTAATTTACACACAATAATTACTGCCTTAAAAGAATTCAATAAAAATATCTGTATTCTTTGGAATTCAAATATGTATCAATCCCTTGAAGCAACTAAATTATTGCTTGAATTAATGGATTTTTGGTTGCCCGATTTCAAATTCTGGGAGAATGATTTTGCTAAAGAAATGTCTGGAATAAAACAATATAGAGAAGTAGTTAGTAGGAATATTAAGCTTGCTTATGATAATGGTTCAGGAGAAGTTCTTATTAGACACTTAATCATGCCTGGAAGAGTAACAACTGATACTTATCCTATCTTAGAATGGTGTGCTAAGGAAATCCCAAATGCTTTAGTTAATCTTATGGATCAATATCATGCTGATTATCTGGTAAGACAAAAACCTGAGAAATATCGTTCAATTAACCGAAGAATCTATCCAGAGGAGTGGCGACAAGCAACTGTAAAAGCAGATGAACTTAACATACTATGGAAGCCAGTGTCTTAATACAAAGTAAAATAAAAAGAAGGAAAAAATCCTCTTACAAAGATTCTAAAACTTTTGCTTGCCTTTTATTATACCAGAAAGCTATAATCATTATTAGTAGCAAACCAATCATTTGACAAAAACCGTATTGTGCTACTGGATCTTGTATGTCAAATAATGAAATGCTAACGAGAATTCCGTAGGTTACAAAGTAACAAACAAAATACACTACACTAACCAAAGTTGCTGCTAAGAAAGGTGCACGATAATCCTTAATAGAATAAGACCGAATTCGAATGAGGAAGGCTTCATATAAAGCCACTTCAGCTGTTGAAATGATAAATACAGCAGCGATTATTATTACAATATACGCTGGAAGATATATGCTATTTACTACTTGTAAAATTTTCATCGCATGATAAATCATTGGTATTTGAGTCAACATAGCAAAACCTGTTAACATGGCTAAAACACCAAAAGGTTTTCCGCGTTGCCATTGAATGTTCAAACTCGACATGTGTTAACCTTCCATAAATTACTAGGAACTTATTTCAATTATCTTTCGCTAAGAGAAAGACTGATTAAAAATATTTTGTATTGTTTTGGGAGTTCGTAATAAATCTCTTTTTAATTCAAAAAAATAAGTTACTCCGATATGTTTAAATGAACATAACGTTCTAATTGATTAGCTTAAAGATTAATTATTGCAAAAAAGGATAATATGAATTATGAATAAAATTCCAAAAATTATCGTTATATCAGTCATTGCAATAGTAATTTCTACAGGTACAGGTATTGGCATTTGGTTGGGCATAAGGAATTTAAGTTTAGGTCCACATCCAGATGAAGATTGGTCTTTACAAATCAGTGGTAATATAATAGGTGGAGATTTTAACATTACAATAGCTGAACTTTTAGAAATGCCAA